>JAFZWI010000043.1 GCA_017617355.1 Salinivirgaceae bacterium
CAGCATTGGCAACAAATGCTATGTTTACGAATTTGCCCGTCCATTGCCTGACGACGGCTCACACCCTGAAGTTACTCAACGTCTGAAAGGTGCTTTCCACTCGTCTGACCTGTGGTTTGTATTTAAATCACTCAAACATTGCTGGCGTCCTTGGACTCAAGGTGACTGGGACCTTTCAGAGAAGATGCTGACCGCTTGGACTAACTTTGCAAAATACAGCGACCCGAACGGCCCGCAAGGTGGCGAATGGACTCCTTACACCAAAGAGAACAACAAGTTTATGCTCTTTAAACTGAACGACGCTGATGCTGAAAATTCAGAGATGGGCGACCCGATTAAATCAACCCTTGGTGGTGGCTTCGGTTTTGGTCCAATGCCCGCTCCTGCTCCAGCTGCAGCTCCTGCAAAATAAGGATTTGGAACAATGATTTTATAAAGGCGAATCTCTCGGGGTTCGCCTTTTTTTGTGGTAATTGAATTGGTGTTAGGTATTGGGGGTTGGGTGTTCGTTTATTTGAATCAGCACTCGTGCCTTAAGGTACGCCCTAAAACACGTAGAGACGCCATAATATGACGTCTCTACAACATTATCAATTATTTACCGAATTCTCATTTAATCATAACACGTTTCGCGGTGTTGCCGGTTTTAACAATGTAAACGCCTGTGCCGTTGACGGTTATTGGGAGAATAGGACTCGCCTCGGTCCTACAAACCAATGCGCCCATAGCATTGTAAACACTAATTTCCTCAGTTGCTTTCTCTACCACAATGGTGTTGCCATAGGCGTAGATGTTTACGGCATTGGCGGCACTCTCCACAACATCAGTGGGTGGATTATTGTTCTCGCCACCTTGGTTTTCATTTCCACCTTGGTTCTCATTTCCGCCTTGATTTTCGTTACCGCCCTGGTTTGCATTACCATTGCAATTCCAAACCACGGGTCTGTTGTTAGGATTCCAATTTGATACCCAATACATTGGAATAGAGTCGGCTTCGCATTTTATTGTTAGATTCTTGCAACCCTCAAACACGGAGCTTCCCATTCTCTTCACACTAATTGGTATGGTTATCGTTGACAACGATGTATCGTAAGCAAATGCTGAATAATCAATACTAATGACAGAATTAGGAATGTTTACTGTCTCTAAATTTAAGAAACTGTTGAACACACCTTCTCCAATAAATTTGCATTTCTCATTTATGCTGAACGATGTTGTGTCTTTTGCTGTAACTTTCACCAAATAAAGATACGGGTTGTTGTCGTTGCCAAGGTAGAATCCCCCGTCTTTTTTGTTGAATTTTAAACTTTTGCTGTTATAAAACTGCTGATCTTCCATTGCGGTAACTGCATCCGGAATGCTGATTGATTCGAGTTTCCAGCAATCATAAAACGCCCAGTAGCCAATATATTCAACCGATTCGGGTATTTCAATTGATGTTAGTGCACTACATCCCATTAACAAGTCGGCTTCTATCCGTGTTAGCGATTTAGGAAGTTTTATGGATGAAAGTTGGCGGCAACAATAAAACGCTTGAGTTCCAATATTCTTAACCGAGTTGGGCATATCAATTGTTTCTATACCTAAGCAATAAAAGAAAGCTGATTTAAAAATAAACTTACAGTCACTATGAACCTCACACGATCTTATTTGATCTGAAGTTGCTTTGACTAGGCACAGATACGGGTTGTCATTGTTTCCCAAATAATAGGCACTATCAAACACATTGTATTCCAAATTGTTGCAATTCTCAACAATAGAGTTGTATATGGTATCAACAGAATTTGGGACAACAAGTTTTTTCAAGTTTGGAAGTCCGTAAAATGCTGCGTCTTTAATTCTCGTAACGGTTTCGGGTATTGTGACACTTTCAGCGTTTCCGGCATAAGCCATCAGACAGGTTTTGGTGGCGTCATAGTAAATAAAATCGCCATCAACTACACCATTGTAGGTTTGTGCTCCCCACGGTGCGCCCTCGGCAGGTCCTGAGTAAGCTACATTTCTTACATAATAGAACGAGCCAGATCCAATTTTTTCAATCGTATTGGGGACGTTCAGTGTAGAAATATATGCGCAACCGGCAAAGGCAAAATTTAAGATGTACTTGCAATTGCTGTTAATCTCGCACGATGTAATATCTTGCGATTTTGCCTTAATCAGCCACAAATACGGATTTTCGGCATTTCCCAAATACAAGGCGTTGTCGTATTCGTTGTATTCCAGATTGTCGCAATTATCAAAAGCACCATCACCAATATTTGAAACCGAATTCGGTATATTTATGGTTTTCAGATTGTTACAATAATCAAACGCATGGTTGCCAATCTCTTCGAGCGATTCGGGAAGAGTGATTGACTGCAATTCTTCATGACCGTAAAACAAATGAGTGTTAAGGCTTTTAACCGTGTTTTCCAACACTATATCAGTAGCATCGCCAAAATAGCACATTATTTTTTCCTTCTTGGCGTCAGCATAGATAAAGTTGTCTTCAATCAAGCCATTGAGTGTTATAGCACTCCACGGAGCACCTTTAGCCTTACCTGTGTAATTGACATTAGGAACATTATAAAAGGCTCCGCTACCGACTGATTTCACTGTGCTTGGAACTGTTACGGAAATAAGGTTTTCATACCCGTCATACGAAACAATAAAGCTATCGCCTATAGTATCAACCGAATTCCCAATGGTTACGTTCTTTAGTTTTGGGCAATTATACAACTGCCTTTCACCAATTGTTTTTACTGAATTACCAAAAGTTATGTCTTCAAGGTTACTACAACCAAAAAAAGTACCATTGCCAGTATTTGGTGCATTAATGATTACTGATTTCAATCCACTGCATCCGAAGAAAACATAATCTTCAAAATGAGTAACCGTTTCTGGTATTGTAATAGTATCCAAACTTATACAAGCAATAAACGCATTCTCTCCAATGCTCGTTACGGACGAACCTATCGTAAAAGATTGTAAGTTTACACATTGACGGAAGGCATTGTTACTAATAATCTGCACATTATCTCCAAGCGAAACTGATGTCAGTTCTCTGCATTCTGAAAATGCGTATTCGCCGATGTGTGTTATGGATGTGCCTGTTACGGTTTCCAATTTTCTGCAACGCTGAAATGCGAGTCTTCCTATACCAGTAACAGTATAGGTTACCTCATTATTTGTAACAGTCTCTGGAACAGTGACTGTTGTCACGTCAAAATAACTGCCTGTAGAAGTTTGATAAGTTACTTCCACAGTATTAGTGTCACCACTGCTTGTAATGTTGTAATACAAGCCATCTTTTTCAAAATCGTAAGCCATTGCCTGTCCTGCAAGCATTCCCAAAAATAAAAATCCAATGATTTTTTTCATAACACACTAATAATTAATTGTTTAAACGTTTTTCACTCACTAATAGCTGTTCGTTACGTTCACTCTGAATAGTGAACGATTACAAAGATAAAAAAGTCAATGGAATAAATATCTATTAACGAATATGGAGGCGCACAAAAAAGCCCCACCAACCGGCAGGGCTTTTCTTGTAAGAGAAATATCGAAATATTATTCTTCCTCTTTGTGTTCGGCCTCGTAAGCTTTGAGCAGCTTCTCCTGAACATCGCTCGGCACTTGTGCGTACTCGGCGAATTTCATTGTGTAGGTTGCGCTACCTGATGTGAGCGAGCTCAATGCAGTTGAATACTTGTTCAACTCGGCCAATGGAACGCGAGCCTGCAGCTTCTCGTAGCCCGATTCGCTGCTCATACCCATAATCATGGCGCGGCGGCCTTGCAAGTCGCTCATCACGTCGCCCATGTACTCTGACGGTACAAGAACCTCAACATCGTAAATCGGTTCCATAATCTTCGGACCAGCGGATTTGAAAGCCTGGCTGAAAGCGTTGCGTCCGGCAAGTTTGAACGAGATTTCGTTCGAGTCAACCGGGTGCATCTTTCCGTCGTAGATGCAGACGCGGATATCGCGAGCGTAAGAACCCGTCAGCGGGCCTTCCTCCATCTTCTCCATTATACCCTTCTGGATTGCCGGCATGAAGCGTGCCTCAATGGCGCCACCCACAATGCAGTTGCAGTAGATGAGCTTTCCACCCCACGGCAGGCTGATTTCCTCAGTTCCACGAAGGCTGACTGACCAGTCTTTGCCATCGATTTTGTAAGTCGACGGTGCGGGCATTCCCTCGTAGTACGGCTCGATAATCATGTGCACCTCGCCAAACTGTCCGGCACCACCTGATTGTTTCTTGTGGCGGTAGTCGGCCTGTGCGGCTTTGGTTATAGTCTCGCGGTACGGAATCTTCGGGGCGATGAACTGCACTTTCAAGCCGTGCAGGTTCTCCAACTGCCATTTCAGCGAATTGATGTGGAACTCACCCTGTCCGTAAACTATAGTCTGTTTCAGTTCTTTAGAGTACTCGACAACAATGCTTGGGTCTTCCTGCGACTTACGGACGAGCAGGTCGCCCAATTTCTCCTCTTCCGATGCTTCCACCGGTTTGATAGCGGTGCGGAAACGCGGGTCAGGCATTTGGATTGCCGGATAAGTCCAATCTAAATCCTTGTCGTTCAGTGTATGATTAGTTTTTGTCTCTTTCAGTTTCACCATTGCGCCAATATCGCCAGCCACCATTTCGGTAAGTTTCTCGCGGTTCTTGCCTGCAGGCGAGAAGAACTGCGACAGACGCTCTTTAGCGTTCTTGTTGGTGTTCACAAGGTCCATACCCTCAGTAATCTTTCCTGACATTACTTTGAAGTAGAGAACCTCACCAACGTGCTCCTCAACGGTTGTCTTGAAGACGAATACCGAAGTCTTGCCGTTCGGGTCGCATTTAACCTCATTGCCTTCAGAGTTGACTGGAGCAGGCATTTCGGTCGGGTTTGGAGCCACATTGCCCACAAACTCCATCATACGGCGGATGCCCATATCTTTCTTACCTGCAACGCAGAATACTGGGAACATTCCTCGGCTGATGATTCCGGCGCGGATTCCGGCGCGCATCTGGTCCTCGTCGAGCGAGCCTTCCTCAAAGAATTTCTCCATCAAGGTGTCGTCGTTTTCGGCGGCGGCCTCAATCAGTTTTGCGTTCAGGTCTTTTGCCTTATCCATTTGGTCGGCCGGGATGTCGAGCACTTCCGGAACACCACCTTCGGGTTTCCAGCGGTACATCTTCATCTTCAGCACGTCAACCATTTCGTTGTAGCCCGTGCCAGGGTTGATTGGGTACTGCACAATGGCAACCTTGTTTCCGTAGAGAGCGTGCAGCTCCTCAATAGTCTTGTCGAAATTGGCCTTTTCGTGGTCGAGTTGGTTAACGGCAATTAGCATCGACGTGTTCAGTCGGTTGCAGTGGCGCGAAATGGTTTGTGTGCCCACTTCAACACCCTTCGACGAGTTGATGACCATAATTGCGGCATCGGTTACGGCGAGCGACGAAATTACTCCGCCCACAAAGTCGTCAAGTCCCGGAGTGTCGATGATGTTCAACTTCTTGTTGTTGAACTCGACGTGCAGAACTGTTGAATAGACTGAACGCCCCTGCTCGTGCTCAATGGCGTTGTAGTCCGACACAGTGTTTTGACTTTCGATGTCGCCGCGGCGCGATATCACTCCGGCCTCAAACATCATTGCTTCGGCCAGAGTGGTTTTCCCGGAGCCGGCCGCACCAATTAAGGAGAGATTCTTAATCTCGTTAGGTTGATACACTTTCATAATAAATGTGGTATATAGTTTAAAAAAGTACGTGGTTTCGTGTAACACGAACAAGGTTAAAGTTATAGCATTTTTTTTTGAATTCCGATATGTTTTTGCGAAATAGTTTTGTAAAAATCATTTTTTATTATCGAAAGCCGCATTATTGCTTGTTTTGCCGTTATTCGCCGAAAAACAATTATTGCACACCCAGATTGTTTCGACTTTCTTTTTATATTTATCGCTTTCGATAACAAATCAAAAAACAACATAAAATGGCAAAGGAACAAGCAAGTGTTAGCGCTGCTAACAGTGAGAAGATTAAGGCTTTACAGCTGACGATTGACAAAATTGAGAAGAATTTCGGCAAAGGCTCGATAATGCGCATGGGCGACAATGTGGTTGAGAACGTGCCGGTCATTTCATCGGGCTCTATCAGCCTCGATTTGGCTTTGGGCATAGGCGGTTATCCGCGCGGCCGCGTCATCGAGATTTACGGCCCCGAGTCGTCAGGTAAAACCACGCTTGCCATTCACGCCATTGCTGAGGCGCAGAAAAACGGTGGCATTGCTGCCTTCATTGATGCCGAACACGCATTTGACCGTTTCTATGCTGAAAAACTGGGCGTGAACGTAAAAGACTTGCTTATTTCACAACCCGACAACGGCGAGCAGGCTCTTGAAATTGCCGACCACCTCATCCGTTCCGGTGCTATTGATATTATTGTAATCGACTCGGTCGCAGCCTTGACACCGAAGGCTGAGATTGAAGGCGAAATGGGCGATTCGAAAATGGGTCTTCAAGCCCGACTGATGTCGCAGGCTCTGCGTAAACTCACGGCAAATATCAATAAAACAAACACTTGCTGCATCTTTATCAACCAATTGCGTGAGAAGATTGGCGTGATGTTCGGTAATCCCGAAACCACCACCGGCGGCAACGCTCTGAAATTCTACGCCTCAATCCGCATCGATATTCGCCGCGCATCAACACTCAAAGACGGTGATGAGTCAGTCGGCAACCACGTTAAGGTTAAGATTGTCAAGAACAAACTTGCCGCGCCGTTCCGCAAGGCCGAGTTCGACATTATGTATGGTGAGGGCATCTGCAAGTCGGGCGAGTTGGTCGATATGGCTGTCGAGCTCAATATCATCAAAAAATCTGGCTCATGGTTCAGCTATGGCGATTCGAAACTTGGTCAGGGACGTGACTATGTGCGTCAATTAATGGTTGACAATCAGGAGCTTGCTAAAGAGATTGAGACCAAGATTATGGAGATAATGACCAAGTCAGACGCTCCGATGCTTGAGTCGTCGGCTGACAAAGAGGCGGAAGAGGATTAAAGATTAGGGGTGGACAATTAACTTTAAAATTATGAAAAAATGTTTATTTAGTTTGTTCTTCTGCTTTTTTGCATTGACATCTTTTTGCCAACAAACAGATACTATTGTTATAGTTAAGACGTTTGACAACTTAACATTCTTAAAAGACGGGAAAACCCATAATTTGAAAGATTTGTCAGGTTTGGTAGCAATCAATCCCGAAGCCGTTAAGTACGCTGATAAGGCTCGTACTAACAATACTTTTGCTTTGATTTTCTCTTGTGCAGGAGGGTTTATGATTGGTTGGCCGCTTGGTACATACTTGGGAGGGGGTGACCCAGAATGGACTCTTTTGGCCGTAGGTGCCGGGTCGTTGACTGTTGGTATGATTTTCAATAGCTGCACCAAGAAAAATGCGCGAAAAGCCGTCGAAATCTACAACGGAGGTGCCGGCATTCCAACCAGTAAACACATTCAGTCGGAGCTTGGCATCGGCTTAACTGGCAACGGTATTGGACTTTCGCTTAGGTTTTGATATAATTAACTTTCATCGGCGCAGGAGATAAAAACTTGCGCCGATTTTTTTGATAGCTTCGCCGCCAATATGATTCCGACAAACGAATGAGAAAAATCGCATTGATATTATTGCTAATGGTTGCCATGCCGGCAATGGCCCAACTGTCGGTGGGTGTGAGGGCTGGTTATGGCGCTTTCGGTGTCGATTTTGAGCCGCCGTCGCTCAACGGCAATCAAGTTAATCTGTACGAACCGAATTTCGGTATTGTGGGCATCTTCAACAACGAGAACAACTTCGGTGTTCAACTTGAGGTTAATTACGCAGTAAAAGGCTGGCGTGAGGTTGACGAGGATATTCCGGAGTCGGAGTACAAACATGAGATAACCTACCTTGAGGTGCCGTTCATGACTCATTTTGAGCTTGGCAAGCGCAACCTGCGCGTTTTCGGATTGTTCGGTCCGTATATCGCCTTTAAGCAAGACGACAAGGCAACTTCGAAAAACTATGACGCTGTAATGAAAAACCCACAGTTCAATCCATACATTCAAACAGTCCGCGACATCGACTTCGGAAACAAGGTTGGTGGCGGCATACGTTACAATATCGGCCACGTGTCAGTTTTTGCCGATGTCCGTTACGATTTGCAGATTGCAGGTGGACAGAATATCTTCAAAAAACACCCCGACAAGATACAGACTTCGCGCTTAAAAGAATTAAGCGGCTCGGTCGGTCTGGTGTTCAACATCCGCAATCAGAAAGTTGTGGAGGAGAAAGAGTATTATGTGCCCAAAGAGGGCATGGATACCGGGATTGAGGATTTTTAATAAGTCCTGAAACCGATAATCTGACGCACTTCCTTCAATGTTTTTGCAGCGCTCTCACGGGCTTTTTCGGCTCCGCGGCGGGCAATGCTGTCGAGCAGCTCGGTATTGTTTGAATATTCCAAAATCCGCTCACGAATTGGCGACAGCGTCTTAACAATATCCTCGGCAAGCTGCTTTTTCATGTCACCATAGCGCAAAGTGCAATCGTTCCATTTCTCGTCGAAATATTTATATGTGTCAGCCGCACTGGCAATCTCCATTAAGGTGAACAGGTTCTGAATCACTTCGGGTTTGGGGCTGTTTGGCGACTGCGGACCTGCATCGGTAACGGCGCGCATCACTTTCTTGGTTATTGTCTTGGCGTCCTCAAACAGGTAGATACAGTTACCTTCACTTTTGCCCATTTTACCGCTGCCGTCGAGGCCAGGAATTTTGATAGCCTGCTGGCTGTAATGGAAATTCTGCGGCTCAGGGAAAAACTCCACACCATATATATTATTGAATCGGCGGGCGCATTTGCGCGCCATTTCCATATTCTGCTCCTGGTCTTTGCCCACCGGCACTTTCACGGCTTTGTGCTGAAGAATGTCGGCGGCCATAAGCGTTGGATAGGTGAACAACCCGGCATTCACGTTATCGGGCTGCTTGCGCGCTTTCTCTTTGAAAGTGGTGACGCGGCCCAACTCGCCAATGTAGGTGTTCATATTTAAATATAGGTATAGCTCGATAGTTTCAGGCACATCGCTCTGTATATAAATAGTGGCTTTTTCGGGGTCGATGCCGCAAGCCAGATATTCGGCTAGAATTGTGCGCACGCTGCTCTGTATGTTCTCCGGTTTGGGATGAGTTGTGAGCGAGTGCCAGTCGGCAATAAAAAACAGGCAGTTATATTCTTCCTGCATTTTCACAAAACTTGTCACTGCTCCATAATAATTTCCCAGATGCAGATTTCCTGTCGGGCGAATCCCGCTAACTACTGTTTCCATATCGGTGTGTCTGTAAATATTTGGCGCAAACTTAATCAGATTAGGTTTTTGTGCAAAACCGATTTTTGACATTCCGAAAGCGGGAAAAAGCACTGCCGATGCGCATATAAACTGATATTTTGGCTCTGCGCCTTGCATTTTAGGGGCCGAAACCGACATGATACAGCCAAAACAAGGCCGAAATATAAACCGGCCGGCAGATAGCCATTCTCTTGTATCTATCTTTAAATCAGCGCAAAACGATGTTTTTATGTGTTATTAAACTCGTTATTCAAGAAAAAACGAGATTTTTTTCTAAAAAAATATCATTTTATGGCTTAAACATTAGCATAACAGTACATTTTAATTATATTTACAACGCTTTAAGCAAATCAATTTGTTAAAAAACCTTTAAAACACTCGGTGATGAACAAACAAGAATTAGTTTCTGCTATGGCAGGAAAATCAGGCTTGACAAAAGCCGACTCAGAAAAAGCTTTAAACGCTTTCACAGCTGCAGTTGCTGACGCTCTTGGTAAAGGCGAAAACGTTCAACTGGTTGGTTTCGGAACATTCTCAGTTAGCGCTCGTGCTGCAAGAACTGGTAAGAACCCTCGTACTGGTGCAAAAATCACCATTGCAGCAAAGAAAGTTGCCAAATTCAAAGCTGGTAAAGCTTTGGCTGACAAAGTTTGCTAAAAAAGAGGCCCTCAGCAGAGGGCTTTTTTTATTTTATGCGGGTTTCAACGGTTATTGGAACCCGTTTTTTATGCCAAATCCGATAATGGGTAATTGTTTGTAATCATTTCCGTAACGCTGAAATACTCATCAACTGAGTGGCATTTCTTTACCATTTTCAGCACTTTATGCTGGTCATTGAACATCTGCGACCAGTATTCCCAATAGGTTGTCATCTTTTGCAGAAAATGACCGGCGCCCTGGAGGCGGTTAAGCTGACGTCCGGCTATTTCGACGGTAAAGTCAGAAAAACGACTGCGCTTTTGGCTTATATTCAGTGTTTCGCCTTTTATTTCGTTGGCTAGAAACGGGTTGCGGAGCAGTCCGCGTCCAATCATCAGGTTATTTATAGTCGGATTTTTATCAAGCAACAAACGGGCTTGCTCGGCTGTGAGTATGTCGCCATTGTAAGCCACCGGGTGCGCCGATTTTGCGACAATCTCGGGCATAATTCTTTTGTCGGCCTCGCCATTGTACATCTGTTTGCCAATCCTCGGATGAATAATTACCTCTTTAATATTATGTCGGTTCAGTACATCAAGGACTGGCCAAATCTCATCGGGTGATAGATAGCCCAATCGCATTTTCACTGATAGTGCAATGTCACTTTGTGCCTCAAAATCATTCAGCAGGCTATCAATTTTTTCGGGATAAGGCAGAAGTCCGGCACCCAGCTGTCGCTTAGCCACCATTGGAAAAGGACAGCCAAGATTCCAGTTTAGCTCGGTGTAACCTAACTTGCCGACGGCGTGCGCCACTAACAGCATATCGTCGGCTTTGTTGGCCAGCACTTGCGGCACTACAGTCATTCCATTGTTTATTTCTGGAGCTATGTCGGCAAGGCTTTTGACTTTGATTTCACCGCCCTCAACTTTGATATATGGTGCATAAAACACGTCAACCCCGCCAATATGGCAAAGGGTTGAACGGTATATCTGGTCGGAAAACCCCTGCATCGGTGCCAAAGAAAGTGTCATTTTAGAAATGCTTTTGCAGTAAAATTATCAATTGATTAATTATCAATGGCTTTGCCCACTTAAAATCGAAGTCACCTTCCTCCTGTTAGAATCTTACTAAAAGCCGGGAAAAACCGTTTTAATGCCAAGTAAATAGCCATACAAATCATTATGGTGATAGCAGGGACCATGAAATAAAACAGTAACATGGCATATACATTGTTGTAAATATCAAATATAGACAGCAAAGCTTTTCCGATACTTACAAGTATCAGATTGTGAAACGCATAAACGAAGAAAGAACATTGAGTGAGCATCTTATTGACTTTAACTCTCTCATTTACCAACAAGTGTGCGGCAATAAAAACAAAAGTTAATGTTCCGATTATTATTGTGATATTGTGAAAGTACGCGTTAAAAATGTGGTTCCGGGTTAATGCGTCAATAATGACAAATGGTAAGAAAAGAAGCGGAACCCACTTTGGTTTTTGCATTTCCTCAATAAAGTTTTTATTCTCAATGCTATAGTAAGCTCCCCAAGAAAAGAAAAATGCCGCTCTGCAAAATAATGAAGAAAAATAACCTCCTTCAGGAACAAACAAAGGGCCAAGAATACTCCATGTAACTCCCAACATCAACACAAACCAGCCTCCTATTTTTTTGATTATTTGGAAAATGAAAGGTGCCAAAAGAACCATTGCAAATAGTTCGCGTATGTACCACATCGGCACATTCAGCGGATATGGAAGGTTGGTGTCAGATGTATTGCGGATAAAGATGCAATTACCTCTATCGAAGAATATGTTAAGAATACGGACTGGCGAGCATTGTATTTCGATTTTTGCGGCATCAGGAAAAACATGCTCCAATCCTGGAATTTTGTATACCAATAAAAACAATACTGCAATGATATTCCAAATAATATATGGTATAAGGAGGGTTTTTGTTCGTTTCAGCAATTTTTGTTTGTATATGCCAATACTAAAATCAGTGTGATAGAAGAACAAAAAACCGGAGAAAAAGAAAAAAAGAGGAACTGCCGCACGTGGTAGCACATTGCTAAAAAAAGTGATAATAAAGTAAAACCAATTTGGGTAAACGGCTTCTTGTGGAAGCAAATGGCATTTTACCAAATCAAAATGAATGAATACTACTCCAATGATAAGTGGAAATCGCAGAAAACTGATAGTTTCTGAAATCAGTTCATCTTTTGACATGATAGATGTTGTTAATGAACCATTCTTCTGTTAAACAGCAACCAATAAAAGATTCTAAAAGACACAAGTCTTAGCAAACTAAAACACAATGGATTATTATTCAATAAAGATTTTGCTTTACAAATGATATGTCCAAATGAGTCTCATCAATGCCTTTTCGACAGTTTTGTAATCATCCAGCGTAAGCCGTCGAACACAAGCAGCAAGTACAAGAACCCGGCAAGAATCCACATTACCACAATGTTGAACCAGAAGGTGTCTATCTGCATGCTGCCAATCTGTTTGAACGGCGCGTAGAAATGGGCGCGGCCGCAGCGGCTTTCCGGATGTTTGAAAATCGGGTCTGAAACTTGCACAAAATAGTCGCCCATATCGTGGATTTTCTCAATCTCGATGCGGTTAGTAACAAAATTGGCAAGAGCGTCGTTGGTGTAGCGCTTTTTCTGCTCAACAAGTTCCTTATTGCCACCAAGAGCCTCGGCTTTTTCAGCTATGGCGCGGTCAAGAACCGATATGGCCTTGTTTTGCTTCAACTGATAGAATTTGGCTGTTTTGTCAAGATGCTGTTTCAGCTTGTTCTGCATATTCTCGTCAAACTTGTCAACTGTAATATTATCAACATCAGCGAATTGCAGCTGCGGAGTGCGATTGTTCAACTTTGTGACCTCTGTATGGAGCAGACGGATTATTTGTGCGCGTTGTTCCTCGTCGGTATCTGCAAGCTTGGCAAGTTTGTTGTTAAGCGCCGGAACCAGATAAGAACCCACATATCCGGCTTCGCTCTTAAGCATTTCTATTTCAAAGAAATCGATTTCGTAATCGTTGTCGCGGAACTGCTTCACGGCCATTGCCTCGTAGGCCCAGCGCGACGGCATCAGGTCGCCAATCACAGGCACCACCTCGTACGAGCTGATAGCTTTGTTCAGTTTGTCAAACTTAACCATTGTTCCGCTGAAAAGCAGCTGAGGCACAATCAGGAACGGAATCAGAATATAAATGGTGACAACCGAATCGAGTGCGGCCGAGATGTTCAAGCCAATCATATTCGACACGCACGATGCGGAGAACAGTATCAGCCAGTGTGCCAGCGTCATGCCGTGAATTTCCATTATGGTGTTGCCAATGAGCACGAACGACAGCGTCTGAATTGCCGAAATGACAAACAGAACGGCTATCTTGCTGTTCAGGTAGCTCACGTGACTCAGGTTCAGGAACGATTCGCGTTTCAAAAGTTGTCGGTCGCGGATAATCTCCTCGGCGCTCACGGTCAAGCCGATGAATATCGCAACCACCACGCCCATAAACAGATAGATAGGAAGGTTCTCGTTGCCGCTGAACACAAAGATGTTCGGGTTGCTGCCCTCACCGGCGATGTACTTGGTGAAGTAGGCCAGAATGAGCGCCAGCACCGGTGCCTCAAGGAAGTTGATGAGCATGTATTGGCGGTTGGCCAGTTTCGATAGGATGTTACGTTCGCAGAAGATGCGGAACTGCTTGAACATTCCCGGAATGTTGAAGTTGTTCTTAGGCAAATCCTGTTTCTCGGTATCGAATTTTATCTTCGATTTAGAGTGTTCCTCATACATTGCAGCCCATTCCTCAGGCGATGTCTTGCGTTTGTGAGTGGTGCGCCCGTACTCGTCGACCACCTTCGACTCCAGAATCTGAAGCACCTGTTCAGGGTTAATGTTACCACAATGGTAACACTCGCTCTCAGTAGCATTTACGTGGTTGCTCATGGTCTTGAAGTAAACCACCGAATCAACCGGATTGCCATAATAAACAAGGTATCCTCCCTTGTCCATAATCAACAGTTTGTCGAACATCTTGAAGATGACCGACGACGGTTGGTGAATATTGACAATCACCAATTTACCTTTCAGCGTTTGCTCCTTCAGAAGGTCCATAACCATTTCTGAGTCCATTGACGAAAGGCCTGATGTAGGCTCGTCGACAAACATCACAAGCGGCTCGCGGATAAGCTCCAGTGCTATGTTCAAGCGCTTGCGCTGACCACCACTGATTGTCTTGTTCAGCGGATTGCCTACCACAAGGTCGGCGGTGGCCTTCAGGTCAAGGTCTTCCAAAACCTTGTTTACGGCCTCGTCAATCTGCGCCTCGGTGTACTCGCTGAAGCAGAGTTTTGCACTATAATAAAGATTCTGATATACAGTAAGTTCCTCAATCAAAAGGTCATCCTGTGGCACAAATCCGATAACGCCGTTCAGCTTCTCCTTTTCGGTGTAGATGTTGTAGCCGTTGATGAGAATCTCGCCGCTTTGTGGCTGAAGATTGCCATTGAGCACGTTCAGCAATGTTGATTTTCCAACGCCAGAGCCGCCCATAATACCGATGAGCTCGCCGCCCTGCTCACAGAAGTTGAAGTTGTGCAAGCCGTTTTTGCTGCCCTTGAAGCGGAACTCTACGTCCTTGGCCGTGAACACCACCTTCTCAGCGTTCATTGCGTTGATGAACTTCGAAACAATGTCGCTGTAGTAGATTGAGCCGATGCGCGGGCTGCGAATAGCCGAGCCTTTGGGCAGCATATAAGTACGGTTGAGCATAATGCTGTGGCCGTTCAGGTAAAGGTCTGTCTCGCCCACATAGCGGAAAGCGTATGCGTTGATTGACGGCAGGAACAAAATCATAATCCGTCCGTCCAATTCTTTGAATTTCAGATGTTTTACCTCTGGATTTGGCGATTCCTCGTTCTTGTCGAGAACAAGCACATTCTCCTTGTGCGGAATTTCTTCAACTTTCGGATTCAGAGTGAAGGAGTAGCAGTTATGATACTCATCTTCAGGAATATTGAAGATGTCAGACACTGTTTTCACAAAGTCGACTTCCTGTTCGGTTATGTTTGCGTTGAAGCAGATGAACTCGAGCAACTGCAACAGCACCAGCAATTTTTGGTCCTGCTTCAGTTCGCCGTTAATCTGCTCGCAGATGCGAAGCACCTTCACCGAGTTGAGCGATGTGCGCTTGCGGCTCTGCTGTGCGTCGTCTTTCTTGACACCGCCACCGCGCTCCTCAACATATTTGTCGAAAAGCAGAAGATATTCGGACACCTGCTCCGAACTAAGCATCAGTTTAAGGTACGATTCAACAAGCGAACGCGACTTGTCGTTCACTCCTTCCTGGTTTGCTGTTGCGATGATTGCAAAAAGCTGCATCAACGCCTTCAATATTGATTCACTCATTTAAATAAAGTTAAGAGAGCCGAATAGTCGCTCTCGGTATTGATTTCAGTTAAAAATTATATGCGTAAAAAAACAAAAATTACTTCTCAATACAAAGAATAACGTGCCCATTTTTACTTGTTTACGCTTTTTTTACGTGTGTCCGCCTATTTGTAAACGGGCAACTGGAACGTGTTACTTACAAAAAATAGCAGAATGTATGAGATAATTCCGGCCATTATTGGTGTTGCAATCCAGCCTAACAATATGTTTATCAGCACTTTGTATTTTATGCTGCGGCCGCCTTTCAGCAATCCGATGCCCACAATGGCGCCAATAACAACCTGAGTGCTCGATATCGGCACTTGCGGAATATGTCCCAGACCTGTCAGGGCAATGGCGTCGGAAATGATTTTCGACGAGAAGATGAAAAGCACAATGCTATGCGCCAGGACAACAACCATAGCCGTCTCCGCCGACAGTGGCATAAGGTCGCAGCCAACGGTTTGCATCGTGTTTCTCGAATAGGTGAAGATGCCAGCCGAAACGGCTATTGCGCCAATGAAAAACAACTGTTGCGTTCCGCTCAAGGTTAGGGAGCCGATGCTCATTGGCTGAATGTCAACCGAATTGACAAATACGCCCATAACATTTACAATGTTGTTGGCGCCCAAACTGTATGCACCAAAAGCGCCTATCATTATCAGCATTATTTTAAGAACGGTGTGCTTCCATATGAGATGCAGCTTCAGTTTGTCGAAAATCCAACGGACAAGGTAGTATAGCAAGATAGCAAACAATGCGCCCAAAATCATGCCTGCCACCCACGACGAGGCTATCCGGGCAAACTGTCCAACATCGGTGTGCCTTCCGGCATAGATGTTCCAACCTATGATTGCGCCAACAATGGCCTGTGATGTCGATACTATAAGCTTGATGCGAATCATTGTGAATACGGCGAGCGCTGAGGCAAGGGCTACGGTAAAGGCTCCGGCAATCTCGTCAATGGTTCCCAGTCGGCTTAATGTCTCGGCTCCGCCTTCGCCTTGAAAGGTAGCGCCCAGAATGACAAAGATGCTGGCGACAATGGCTGCCGTGCCGAATTTGACCATGCGTGAGCCGACGGCCGCACCAAAAATGTTGGCCGTGTCGTTGGCTCCTAGACTCCAACCCAAAAACAATCCGCTCGACAGAAAGAACAACAGCATCAGAGCATCACTTTAATTGAAAGGAGCGACAGAATGTCGGCTACTACTTCGGCCGCATCGCTCAATTGTTCAATGTGGCGGGTGAAGTAGCGGAGTTGTTCTTTGTGCGCCAAGTCGATGTCGTCAATCTGTTGGAAGATGACACGGCGCAGCTCGTTGGCCGCACGGTCCGACTCCCGCTCGTAGAAATAAATCTTGTTAATGTGGTCTTTAGCCTCGGCTTGCGATGAGAAGAACACCCTTACAGCGGCAATGGCCTCAACGGTGGCGGCGTTCGACACTTCGTTAAGCCGTTTCAGGCCGTCTTTCAGTTTGTCGTGGATTTGCGGTCTCTCCACATCGAACTGCTGCAGCACATATTTTGACTGGTCAATTAGGTCGTCGGTTTTGTCGAGCAGCCGCAGCACATCACCGGCCACCTGCGGCAGCAGCGAGTGCACCAGAAAATCGTTCTCAATGCGGCGTTGCAAGTGGTCGGCCTCCGACTCCTTTTCCTCAATCATCTTGAGCCGCCGCGAAAAATCGTCGAAACGGTTGTCGGCATAATCGTTCACAGCCTCGCGGAAAAGCATCAGACCGTTCTCCACTCCGTCAAAAAAGCTGTCCATTTGGCGGATAACACCGCGCGTCATTTTCAAAATGTTCTCCATAGCGAAAAATAAAAACGTTTGAAGATAACAAAAAAGACTTTCGGATAACAAAAAGCATAATTTTGCGGCCTGTTTTTCAAAATTTGATATTTAGTTTTACCTTTGCGCGATTTTTCAGGCTTGATATGGACTACACAATTCCAATCAATGATTTAAAAGACGGGAAGCACCAGTACGGCTTCGATGTTGCTGACGAGTTCTTTGAGGCATTTCCAGAATCGGAAGTGAAAAAGTGCTCTATTCACGTTGATGTCGAATTAATAAAACGTGGCACGAATATTGAGGTGTTTTTCCGTTTGAATGGAAAAGTGACGGTTACATGCGACCGCTGCCTCGACGAGTTTGAGATGCCGATAGAAAACGAAGGCCACCTGTTCTTTGAGCAGAGCGACGAGCCGGGCGAGGTTTCTGACGAGCTGGTAATGATTTCACGCAGCGAATCGCGTCTTGACCTGAAACAATATATATATGAATTCATTAGCCTTGCCATTCCGGCGCAGAAGTATCATCCGGAGGATGAGAACGGCAATTCGGCCTGCGACCCCGAAATGATAAGGAGACTGAATGAGATAAAAACAACCGGTGGCGGGAACCAAACAGACCCGCGCTGGGATAAACTGAAAGATTTGGTTAACTAATTAATATTTTCAAAAATGGCACATCCAAAACACAGACACTCTAAAGAAAGAGGTCGCAAGAGAAGAACTCATTACAAAGCAGTTGCACCGACATTGGCTACATGCTCAAACTGCGGAGCTCCTGTTGAGTATCACCACGTTTGCCCTGAGTGCGGCTACTATCGTGGTAAACTGGCAATTGAGAAAACCGTTGCCGCATAAATAACAAATTTGCTCGAGAAATGAGAATCGGAGTAGATATAATGGGAGGTGATTTTGCGCCAGAAGCCACTGTGCTGGGCACAATTTTGGCGCAAAAGCAACTGCCTCCGGATGTGAAACTGGTGCTGTTTGGTCCGAAAGACAAAATTGAGGAGATTCTTAATCGTGAGAATGTTGATAAGAATCTTTTCGACATTGTTGACGCCCAGCAAGTTATCGAAATGGGCGACCACCCCGCAAAAGCATTCGCCGCCAAACCGAACTCAAGCATAGCTATGGGTTTCGGCTATCTTCAGAAAAAGATGATAGACGGTTTTGCAAGCGCAGGAAGCACCGGCGCAATGCTTGTTGGAGCAATGTACACCATAAAAGCGATACCAGGAGTTATACGTCCCTGCATATCTACCGAGATGCCTCAATTCGAAGGCACACCCACATTGCTGCTCGATGTCGGACTGAACGCTGACTGCCGTCCCGATGTGCTCTATCAGTACGCACAGATAGGCTCGGTTTATGCTGAGTCGGTTTACGGAGTGAAAAATCCGAAAGTGGCTCTGCTCAATATTGGCGCAGAACCGGCTAAGGGCAACCTTGTCATTAAAAGCACTTACGAGATGATGGCCGACACCAAGGACTTCAATTTCATCGGCAACATCGAAGGCAACCAACTTTTGGGCAACTGCCCCGCCGACGTGGTTGTAACCGACGGATTCACAGGCAACATCGTCTTGAAGGAAGCTGAAGGCTTGTACAAGATTATCCGCAAGAAAGGCCTCACCGACGAATTCTTTGAGAAATTCAACTTCGAGAATACTGGCGCTGTTCCGGTGCTGGGTGTTAACGGCATAGTGATGATTGGCCACGGAATATCGAACGACAAGGCTATTAAGACAATGATTCTGCAAACCAAACGCATGATTGAGGCAAAGGTTTCGGAAAAAATCTGCGAATTGTATAAGTAATGTCAGAAAAAATTCGAGCTAAAATATCCGGCATTGGAGCGTATGTGCCTGATTACATACTAACCAATGAGGAGTTAAGCCGAATGGTTGATACCAACGATGAGTGGATTACCACTCGTGTGGGCATCAAGGAACGGCGTATTCTAAAAATCGAAGGCGAAGGTTCTTCATATATGGGCGAACGTGCTGTGCGCCAACTATTTGAAAAGACCGGCACAAATCCCGATGAAATTGATTTGGTGCTCTGCGCCACAGTAACTCCCGATATGCCATTTCCGGCAACGGCAAGTATTATCGCTGACAAAGTCGGCATTAAAAATGCTATGCATTTCGATATCAATGCTGGCTGTTCGGGATTCATCTACACACTGATAACGGCTAAAATGTACGTTGAGTCGGGGCAGTTCAAAAAGGTCTTGCTTGTAACGTCCGAAAAAATGTCGTCGATTGTTGATTACACTGACCGCACCACTTGTCCGCTCTTTGGCGACGGCGCTGCCGCAATGCTTATTGAGCCAACGGACGACGGAACGGGCGTTATCGATTTTATAGCGCAAAGCGACGGTGTAGGACGGAATTATCTATATATGACTGCCGGAGGCTCATGCCACCCAGCAACAGCTGAAACGGTAGCAAACCGCCAGCATTTTGTTTATCAAGAAGGCCGCACGGTGTTCAAATACGCTGTGACTAACATGGCCAACGCATCGGTTGAGGTAATGAAACGCAATGGCATCACCGCTGACACGTTGGCGTGGCTGGTTCCGCATCAGGCTAACCTGCGAATAATCGACGCTGTGGCGCATCAGATGGACCTATCGCCAGAAAAAGTGATGATAAACATCCAGAAATACGGCAACACAACATCAGCAACCATTCCACTCTGCCTGCATGAGTGGGAAAGCCGTCTGCACAAAGGCGACAACTTGATTCTGTCATCGTTTGGTGCGGGCTTCACATGGGGCGCCATATATCTAAAATGGTCGTACGACTGCAAATAACGGTTTGCACCATATCAATAAAAGATTAACTTTGGCACTCCGCAAAGGCGGAATTGAAAATATCAATCACTATGGCTAAAGACTCAGAATCGCTCCGCGACCAGATTAACATCATCGGTAGCGGAACAACTATCAAGGGAGACATCGACTGCAACGGCGACATGCGCATCGACGGAAAGGTTACTGGCAACATCAACATCTCAGGAAAAATTGTTGTTGGCACCACAGGCGACATCAACGGACAGATAACTTGCAAAAACTCGGAGATTGAGGGCAAGATAGAAGGCAAGATTTTTGTTGCCGAGTTGCTTGTGCTCAAGAGCACGGCTTCTATCCTTGGCGACATCACAACCACGAAACTCGCCATTGAGCCGGGTGCTACCTTTACGGGTAACTGCAAGATGGACGGTAAAGCGCAGTCCAATGCCGGAGAAAAATAACAATCAGAAAAACAATCTTAACAATTATGCCAAGTTTTCGGGCGTTGCGTTCGAAATGCTTGGCATTATTTTTTTAGGCGTGTGGGGTGGCATAAAACTCGATGCGCGCCTTGGTACCAAACCTCTATTCACAATTGTGTTGTCGCTGGGCGCTGTAGCAGCGGCAATGTATCTGATTGTGGTTAGGACGAGGAAGTAGAAAAAACTTACTTTCCCCAATTATCTCTGTCCAAACTGCGGTATTGGATGGCCTCGGCAAGGTGCTCTGGCTTGATTTCAGGTTCACCGGCAAGGTCGGCAATGGTGCGCGAAACTTTCAAAATACGGTCGTAGGCGCGGGCCGACATTCCCGTCTTTTCCATAGCCAGTTTTATCATCTGCTGGCACTCTGCATCAAGCACGCAGTATTTGCGGATAAGCCTAGCATTCATCTGCGCGTTGCAGTGAACACCCTGATAATCGGCAAAACGCTCCTGCTGGATGGCTCGCGCTTTGGTAACACGCTCGCGGATTTGGGCGCTTGCCTCCAATTGTTCCTTGCCCGAAAGTTTGTCGAACGGAACAGGCACCAC
Organism: Salinivirgaceae bacterium; assembly: GCA_017617355.1. Lineage (GTDB taxonomy): Bacteria > Bacteroidota > Bacteroidia > Bacteroidales > SZUA-534 > RUG13583. The sequence continues at coordinate 21,079 of JAFZWI010000043.1, forward strand.
CTCAATATGAATATCAATGCGGTCGAGCAGCGGACCCGAGATGCGACTCATATATTTCTGCCGCATAACAGGCGTACAGGTGCATTCCTTATCAGGATGGTTGTAGTAGCCGCACGGACACGGGTTCATACTTGCCACAAGCATGAAACTGGCCGGATACTCAACTGTAAACTTGGCGCGCGAAATGGTTATAACGCGGTCCTCCAACGGCTGACGCATCACCTCAAGCACTGTGCGCTGAAACTCAGGAAGTTCATCAAGGAAAAGAACACCATTGTGAGCCAGCGAAATCTCGCCCGGCTGCGGAAACGTGCCGCCACCAACAAGCGCCACATCACTGATGGTGTGGTGCGGCGAGCGGAACGGCCGTTTGGTCATCAAGCTGGTATCCTTGTCAATTTTTCCGGCCACCGAATGAATCTTTGTGGTTTCGAGCGCCTCGTGCAGTGTGAAGGGCGGCAGAATCGACGGCAGACGTTTGGCAAGCATCGTCTTGCCGGCTCCCGGCGGGCCAATCATTATCACATTGTGACCGCCAGCTGCAGCAATCTCCATTGCGCGTTTCACGTTCTCCTGGCCGCGCACATCGGAAAAGTCAGAATCCCAATGATTTATGCTATTTGCGAACTCCTCGCGGGTGTTCACAATGGTCGGCTCAAGCGGCTGCTTGCCGTTCAGGAAATCGGCCACCTCGCGGATATTTGATACGCCATACACCTCAAGATTGTTGACTACTGCTGCTTCGCGGGCATTCTGCTTTGGCAGGATGAATCCCTTGAAACCCTCCTCACGCGCCTTGATGGCGATGGGCAGCGCCCCTTTAATTGGTTGCAGACTGCCGTCGAGCGAGAGTTCACCCATAATCACATAATCGTCGAGTTGCGCTGCATCAATCTGCTCCGACGCTGCCAAAATGCCAACTGCAAGCGGAAGGTCATAAGCCGAACCCTCTTTGCGGATATCGGCAGGAGCCATATTGATAACTATCTTCTTGGACGGATATTTAAAGCCATTGTTTCTAAGCGCGGCATTAATGCGAGGCTGGCTCTCTTTAACCGCATTGTCGGGCAGACCAACTAGATGAAAAGCCACACCTGTCGATATGTTAACCTCAATTGTTATAGTGATGGCATCAATCCCGAAAACAGCAGAGCCGTATGTTTTAACCAGCAAATCCCCCATTGTTTCTGATTTTTATCTCAGGCCAAAAGTCTCGCCTGTTTTGTAGTCGTACTGAACCAATCCGGTGCCCGCTGCCAAATAAATGCAATAAATCTTTGTCTTGATATTGCTAATTGTATCTATTTCAACTCTTAAGACATCGTTATAAGTTTTACCGCCAATCTGCAACTCGTTGAAATGCTCGGCTCCCACAGGCGCACCCTCTTTCATGATATCGAACTCGAAGAAATCGAGCCCCAGAGGCACATAATAGTTGCTAAGCGTTCCGTAGTAGTAAAATTCTATCATATAATGAGTGCGGAGTTTAAGGTTCTGCGACGAACAACGAATCTGGATGTTGTTCACTGAATCGATATCGGAATTGCTATACGCCTTGCACTCGCATAGAGTTGATTCGTTGGTGTTGATGGTGTAGTGAGTCGTGCTGTAAACATCGTTAAACACAAAGGTTTGTGTGGCGTTTCCACACTCAAAAGTCCGCTGTTCGCCTTCGGCATAGGGTATCCACACCATGCGAGCCGATGGATACGAGGGACAGTCAGTTCGTTTGGTGCAGGCCGCCGCAATCAACACAAGCGCGAACGGCAAAATAGTACGTATCTTCATAATCATTCTTCAGTTAAAAGCGAACGAATCCATTGCACATCTTCTTTTAGATGGGTGGCGCCAGAAACCGAGTATCGTTTCGAGAATTTGGCATCCCAGAACCATTTTTCGAGCGTTTTCTGATGCTCAGGATAGATGGTGCCACTGCCGGCTGTAAAGAAGTAATACTGCAAGGTCGGAATCAGATTATGATAAAAGGCGAGGTCGCCCGAAATACGCATTTTTTTCAAGAAGTCGAGCGTGCTGATAAGCGCCGACCGCGTGCGAGGCCATATCTTCTGACAGATTTCTGGCGTCAGTTTTAGCTGATAGAGGCTACGGGCGTCATCGAAGGCGTTGAGCGTGAGCGACAGGGTGAAAACCTTCTCACTCAAACGGCCAACCTGCTTCATGCGCGCCGGAGTGTTGAAATCATCAATATTCTGTTTCAAATCGAACTTCTCGCTCCAAGTTGTAGCATGCACAAGGTCAAAAACAGTAAGATGCTTGCCGCCTTGATTGATGCGCTCGAAAATCTCCACCACATCATCGACATCTGTATTGGTAGTCAGAACAATGCTCATCGGGTAGTTTACAAAAATATCGCGGCACTGTTTCCAATTCTCGACAATCTTCTTTTGATTGCGCATCTTGCTTTTTTCAAGCTCAGCAAGCGTTTCGGCAAAAGCATCCTTGTCAATTATCCGCCAGGCCGGAATGTTGTTTTTCTCACGCAGACTGCGTGGTATCAAAAACTCGCACCGCTCCGGATTGAAGCAGATTGTCGCATAGTCGACACCAGCCATATTCTTTCCCTTGAGCGCAACAAAAAGCGACATTATGCGCTGCTGGCCGTCTAAGATGAACTGAAAATCACCTTCGGTTTTGGTGTCATCAATGCCGTCTATGTCGAACGGACGGATGAAGAAGGCGTATTTGGCTGGCGCCTTCCAAAAGAACAGCGAGCCGATAGGATACTGATTGTAAATGGAATTGAGCAACTTCACGACTTTTGATTTCTCCCAAATGTAATCGCGCTGGAAACGAGGAATTTTGATGTTCCCGGCCTGCAATTGGTCGAGTAGGCGCTGCAGTGTCCAATCGCCAATTATGTTAAGTTTCTGCTCCATTTGTAATGTTTTTTGTTTCACAATTATACGGTTTTATTTTCAAAAGGTATGAGTTATTTAGGATTTATCATCTATTAGTTGCGAGCCTTCTATCCTTATTCATTTTATATTTTCCATTTTCAATAATTAATATTACCTTCGTATTTTGTGTTACTAATAGTGCTGAGAGGCACGTGCTAAACATCAAAAATCGTTTTTAGATGGAACAAGAAAACTTGAATGAGAAACACTTACCTGAGGAAGGTGCTCTTAACAACAGCGATATGAGCCCAGAGGCATCATCTATCGAAACCGACGGCGCTAACGAGCAATTGATTGAAAATGAGGTTGAAACTGAATTATCGGGTGAAGAGTCCGCACAGCCGGCAGCCGACGACTATTCAAAATACAATCGTGCCGAGCTTATTTCGAAACTGAACCAGCTGATTAACAACAATCAGGTCGAGACCATTGTAACGGCGGTTGAGGAGATAAAATCGTGCTTCTACAAGAAATATCGCGCCGACTATCAGGCAGCCCGCGAGAGCTTCATGTCGCAGGAAGGCGCCGATGCCGAGAATTTCAAGTTCGCCGATGAGAATCAGGAGGAGACATTCAAGGAACTTTACGCACAGTACAAACAGAAAAAAGCTGTTTACAACCAGCAGGTTGAAGCCGAACGCGAGGCCAACCTCAAAGCACGGCTCGCCATTATTGAGGAGATAAAAGGCTTGGTGAACAGCGACGCCCCCATAGGAAAGATTTTCCAGGATTTTCATGGTCTGCAGAACCGCTGGCGTGAGTCGGGCGAGGTGTCGCCTGCCGAGTCGAAAAACGTGTGGACGGCCTACAATTACGCCGTTGAACAGTTCTACGAGTATGCCAAGATAAACAAAGAGCTCCGCGACCTTGACCTGAAAGAGAATCTGAAAGCCAAAACCGAACTCTGCGAGAAAGCAGAGGAGCTTATCCTCGAGAAATCGGTGGTTAAAGCCTTCCGCGACTTGCAGGTGCTGCACGACAAATGGCGCGAGGTAGGACCGGTGCCCAATGAGCAGAAAGAGGAGATTTGGGAGCGATTCAAAGCCGCCACATCAATCATCAACAAGAAACATCAGGAATACTTCGAAGGACAGAAAGACCAGCAGATAAAGAACCTGGAGCAAAAAACAACACTCTGCGAGCGCCTGGAGGAGATAATAAACAGCGAGATAACCAAGCCGAAAGAATGGGAGGAAAAATCGAACGATGTGCTCAAGATTCAGGAACTGTGGCGCACCATCGGATATGCCCCCAAGAAAGATAACAGCAAAATTTACCAGCGTTTTAAAAACGACTGCGACCTGTTCTTTGCCAAGAAGCGCGATTTTTACAAAGACATAAAAGCCGAGCAGAAAGACAACACACAGCGCAAGCTGGAGTTGTGTGAGAAAGCCGAACAGCTGAAAGACAGCACTGACTGGAAAAAAGCTACTGACGAGTTTATCGCCATGCAGCAGCAGTGGAAAGAGATTGGACAGACGTCGCGCAAGCAGTCGGAGCAGTTGTGGAAGCGTTTCCGCGAGGCGTGCGATTTCTTCTTCAAGGCCAAGAGCGCACACTTCTCGTCGATTGACGGCGACCAGAACCAGAACTTGCAACTTAAGCAGGCGCTGATTGAGAAAGTAAAGAACTTCGAAAAGAGCGACGACAACAAAGAGAACTTGCGCCGCCTGACCGAGATACAGAAAGAGTGGGCGCAGATAGGCCACGTGCCATTGAGCCAGAAAGACTCTATCCAGAAAGAGTTCCGTGACGCCATCAACGCGCAGTTCTCAGCCATGAAGATTGAGGCCAGCGAACGCGAGAAAGCTAACTTCAAGAACAAGATTGACTCATGGTCGGGCTCACAGGGCAAAAAAGGCAAAATTTATTCGGAGCGCAACAAGATAGCACAACAGATACGCGAACTCGAAAACGAGATAACACTCTACGAGAACAACATGGGATTCTTCGCAAAATCGGCCAATTCCGAATCGCTCATCAAGGACATCAATCGCAAGATTGACAAAGCCAAGGAGCGTCTGGCCGACATGTACGAGAAGATGAGAATGCTCGACGACATTGACTGAGACCGGGAAACGCCGGTTTTGAGCAACAGGACCGAACCGGCAAAATGTAAAACAATCAGTCGGACGGCCTGGAGCCGGAATCGACAAGGATTACTACACCAACACCACTTTAAAAATTGATATTATGAATCTGAAAGGAACAAAGACAGAGGCCAACTTACAGGCCGCTTTTGCCGGCGAGTCGCAGGCACGCAACAAATACACCTATTACGCATCGAAAGCCAAGAAAGACGGCTACGTGCAGATTGCCAACATCTTTGAGGAGACGGCAGCTAACGAGAAGGAACACGCAAAAATATGGTTTAAACTGTTGCATGACGGTGCCATACCAAGCACTATTGAGAACTTGAAAGACGCTGCCGACGGTGAGAACTATGAGTGGACTGATATGTACGCCAAGTTTGCCGAGGATGCCCGCGCTGAAGGCTTTAATGATATTGCCAAGCTGTTTGAGGAGGTGGGCAAGATTGAGCGTGAACATGAGGAGCGCTACCGCAAGCTGCTTGCCAACATCGAGGGCGGACTGGTCTTCTCGAAGGACAACGACACCATCTGGCAGTGCTCAAACTGCGGCCATATTGTTGTCGGCAAAAAGGCTCCGGATGTTTGTCCTGTTTGTGACCATCCGCAGGCGTTCTTCCAGGTTAAAGCTGAGAATTATTAATTATGGTGTTAGGGATTGGGTATTAGGTATTGGTGTTTTCTGAAACCAGCACCTAACACCAAAAAACCAACACCAATCATTCAATAAACATTTAAAAATCATTTGATTATGAAGAAAAAATTTGTTTGTCCGATATGCGGATTCGTGTATGAAGGCGAAGAGGCACCAGAGCGTTGCCCACAGTGTAAACAACTTGTTGCCGGCAAATGGAAAGAACTTGCCGCTGACGCTGATTTGAATTTTGTTACCGAGCATGTCCTTGGCGTTGCCAAAGACACCGACGACCAGATGAAGAAAGACTTGAACGCGCACTTTATGGGTGAGGCCACCGAAGTGGGTATGTACTTGGCAATGAGCCGCCAAGCTGACCGCGAGGGCTATCCTGAGATTGCAGAGGCTTTTAAACGCTTCGCTTTTGAAGAGGCCGAGCACTGCGCCAAATTTGCCGAGCTGCTGGGCGAGGTTGTTTGGGACACCAAAACAAACCTTGAAAAACGCATGCACGCTGAGGCTGGTGCCTGCGAGGACAAGATGCGCATTGCCAAACGTGCCAAAGAGCTTAACCTCGATGCTATCCACGACACCGTTCACGAAATGGCTAAAGACGAGGCTCGTCACGGACAGGGCTTTGCGGGGCTGTTCAAACGCTATTTTGGCAAGTAGAAATTCCCAAGACTCTTAACAAAAAAAGGAAGCCGAACGGCTTCCTTTTTTTGTTATTGCTATGCTAACTATTGCTCTCCCAATTCCTTCTCTGTGAAATCATCGGGCAGAATGATAACCGTGATGCAGTTGTTGGCAGGCATTATAACATCTTTCAAGAAGTTACGGATATCGTCTGATGTCAGATTATTAAGAGTCTCCTCGTAATTGGTGTGGGTATCGTAACCCCATGTAATATTATTAACAATCTGTCCTGACCAGTAGCCGTTCATGCGTTGCTGGTTGGCATAATTCTTTTGTTGATACAAACGGAAATTGTTCAGTTCCTCGTCGGTAACGCCGTTAGCGGCAATTTCGTCGAGGCCTTCACGTACAAGCATAACCACCGAGTCGCATTTAGCCGGAGTGAACGGGCATTGAATTTGAAGCTCGATGCCCTCTTTGATGCCGGTTCCCAAATTGGCCGAAGCGCCCACCGAGTAGGCAAAGCCTTTCTCCTCGCGGATACTCTTGATATAACGCATGCGGAGCACTGAACCGAGTGCGTTGGCCGCAAGTTGCTCTTTCAAGTTATATTGATGCTCGCCGTGCCAATATTGGAAGAAGTAAGCTTGTGGCGTTTCCATTTTACGCTCAAAGCGATTGGTTATCGGACCTTTATGGTAGGTTTCGAGTTGCTCAGTTGCCTTCGGCTCGCGTTTCTTAACCTTAGGCAGCGATGCGATATACTGCTCGGTGAACAGACGAAGTGAATCGACATTGAAAGCACCAGTCACAAAGAAGTCGAAATCACCTGCCGCATTAAAACGCTCACTGTACAATTGTCGAATTTGCTCGTAATTAACCATGTCAAGGTCGGCAAGTTTGACTGACATACAATACGGATTGCGGTCGAAGAGTGTGGCGTTAATTGAGTCGTTGAAGGCGTTCATCGGGTTCTTTTCCTGATTTTCGAGCGATGTGCGCACGCGAGCCATATAGCTGTTGAAGCCTTCGACATCGTTGGTTGGCTGCTGGAATTTCAGATAGGCCAACTCAAACATTGTACGCATATCTTTCGGTGTTGAGCTTCCCGACAGACTCTCTTCGTATGTTCCCAAGCTCGAACTCATTGATGCCTGTTTGCCGGCCAATTTCTTGTTGAGTTCAGTGTTGGTGAAACTGCCTAAACCGGTGGCCGAAATCACACCATTGAACAAGTTGTAGTTCGGAATCATATTCACATCGGGTTTGGTTGCATATCCGCCCCAGCTGCGTGCTCTGAACAGCACTTCGGTATTGCTGAAATCGGTCTGTTTGAAGAACATACGAGCGCCGTTCGAGAGCGTCCACATTGTGTAGCCGTAAAGTGCCGGCTCCTCTTTCACAATCTTGCCTTTTTTAGGCAATTGGGGAATCAGCGGCTCGTCTTTCACATTATCGACATACGGCTCAACATCGGCCGCACGGGCTTCGGCAACTACTTGTTTCATCTCGTCAATGGTTGGCAGTGCAAGTCCTTCTTTGTCAGGATACAATGCCAAGAAAACAAAGTTGGTGTCGATAGAATGAACAGCCTCAGCAATCATCTGCGAGTAAAGCGTAGCGTTCAATTGCTGGCCAATAAGTTTGTAGAGCTCATATTCGGTTTCGAGGCCCGGATAGGCACTGTTGTCGAGGAAATGACGTACAGCCTTGTTCACGTAGAAGTTGCTGCGTTGCTTGTCGCGATTGTCGTATTGTCGTTCCTTCTGGCTCAAAATCTCCTCGTGTGCGCGGAACACCTCAGTGCCAGTGAGTCCGTGACGACGGGCGCGTTCAACCTCACGCATCACCATACCAAGCGCCTCCTTGTCGCGACCCTCTTTTGGTGCGACGTATGCTACAAAGCAATTCTCGGTATTTGCCAACAGATAGCTGTCAAGATAGCATTCGGCAGCGGCAAAGGGGCAATCCTCCTTTTGTGCCAATTCGGCAAGACGGGCGTCAAGAATTCGGGAAATGGCACTCCACGCAAAGTTCTGCACAAAGAGTGTCGCCGTGTTGTTCAGCTCTCGCGGCAATGCCGGACGCTTAAACATCACCTCGATTATGGTGCGTTGCATCTCCTTGTCTTTGTCAATCACATAGATAGGCTCTGGTGTCATTGGAACATCGAAACGCTCAAACGGTGCCGGATTTTCTGGCATCTCAACATCGCCAAATGTCTTTTGGATGCGTTTTTCCATATCTTTTGCATCGAAATCGCCAACCACAATTATTCCTTGAAGGTCGGGGCGATACCATTTCTCATAGTAGTCGCGCAGAGTTTGCGGCGCAAAATTGTCGACCACGCTCATCAAACCAATTGGCATACGCTTTCCGTAACGAGAGTTGGGATAGAGAGTCTCAAGGTTACGGTTCAGTATTCGCATTGTTGGACTGGTGCGCATACGCCACTCCTCGTGGATAACGCCGCGTTCCTTCTCAATCTCTTCGGGCAGTAGCAACAGGCCGTCTGACCAGTCGCGCAAAATGAGTAAGCACGAGTCGATGTTATTGTCGTTAACCGGCACATCGTCAATGTTATACACTGTCTCATCGGTGCTTGTGTAGGCGTTTAGGTTGTTGCCGAACTTAACACCAATGCTCTCACAATACTCCACGATTTTGTTGCCCGGGAAGTGCGTTGTGCCGTTGAAGCACATATGCTCAAGGAAGTGCGCCAAGCCGCGTTGTTCCTCCTCTTCCTGAACCGAGCCTACACGTTGCGCAATGTAGAAATAGGCACGCTCGCGCGGTTCCTCGTTGTGACGAATGTAATAAGTAAGCCCGTTGGGCAGTTTGCCAAACACAACCGCTGTGTCGAGCGGAAGTTGTTGGGCGGCAAGTGCCATGGATGCTAACATCGCACCAGCCGACAGAATGATGTGTTTTTTCATTGTTTAGATAATTTATTCCTCAAATGTATGATTTTTTTTATAAGGTGGAAGTTAGAAAACAGAAAGTTAAGGCATAAAGAATAAGGCAAAAGTTATAAGTTTTGAAATTTTAAGTAATAAGTGGGCCACAAAGCTTTCCTTAGCCTTTACGTTATAGTCATCAACATCGTTTAAATAACAAAAGTCCGGCACAGAAACCGGACTCTTGCAATTCAAAGTGTTATATGTTGAGGTAAATGTCAAAAGTTAAGACTGACGCCAGCCGAGAAGGGATAAACCACGGGGCCTTTGTTGTCCTTGAACATCGGAGTCAGCGCTGTCGAGAAATAGACGCCAAAATCCTCGTATCCGGCACGAACAACCATATTGCAGGTTATCGGATTCATATAGAAATCGCTCTTGTGCTTGTTTTTGACGCCGTCCTCGGTAACATGCTTGGTGCGTGCCCCTAGTCGCAGGTTGGCCTCAACGCCAGCCATTACGTACAAATTGGAATTGTTGACCGGGTGGAACTCAAGCATCAACGGAACAACCATATTGCAGGTGCGCAGTTTGTTGCGTTTGTATGTCACGGTGTCGAAGTGCATAAGGCTGTCGCCTTTGTCAAGCCAGACATTCTTCTTCGACAGCGCGTAGTAATCCCACGTTACGCCGATACCCGAAACCAACCCGATGCGGTTCTGCGGAGTCAGTGAGAGCGATATGTCGCTGATGTTCCAGTGGAAAGCGAACGAGCGTATCGGGTCAACATCGATGTAGTCGTATTTGCTGTCGACCGACGTGCTGGCTATGCCCGAACCAAAGCCTCCAATGCCAAAGTTGAAACTCTCCCAGTGTGAGTTGAATCGGTGTAGTGGATTTTTGCTCTGTTCCTGATTTTCCTCATTGTCATCATAAAAACGGTTGCGGATAAAATGGATGTCTTTGCCGCCATTTGTTACTAAAATCTCGCGACGCCCCATAAAGAAATGTGATGTGTCGGAGCTTTGTTTCAGTGAGTCGGCGGCAGCCATAAAGTCGAAATCGGAAGCCGGAATGCCTGCAAACAATGTTGTAGCCGAAAGGCAGATTGCAGAAATCAATAAAGTTCTTTTCATTGTAGTATGTTTTAAAAGTTCATTTTCAACACTACAAAGACGAGGTTGGAAATTGAAATGTTACAGATGAAGGAAAAAAAATACTAAAGACGTATTCGAAACGAAAATATTATAGTGATTTCTAGTGATCATCAAAACACCAGTATCACAACTCTCACCTCTTATCACACTTCATAAAGCATTCACCGCACGCCGCTTGCTTTCCGCGCAGACGGTTTTCAATCATTTCGGCATAGCGGTCGGCTAGGATTGGTATGCGGATGGTGCGGACAACTTCGTGGGCGAAGGCCGACATCAGCATCATTTTCGCTTCCTCCTCGCCAATGCCGCGTTGACGCATATAGAACAGGGCGTTCTCGTCTAACTGGCCAATGGTGGCGCCGTGGCTGCACTTAACATCATCGGCGTAGATTTCGAGTTGCGGTTTAGTATACATCCGTGAATCGCTTGACACACAGATATTTTTGTTCGACTGCATTGCGTTGGTTTTCTGCGCATTTGGGCGTACAAGTACGTAGCCGCCGAAAGCGCCAACAGCATGGCCGTTGAGTACGTTTTTGTAGAGTTCGTAACTGGTGCACTCAGGCACAGCGTGGTCAATGTAGGTGAAGTTATCGACGTGCTGGTGGCCGTTGGGCAGCGACAAGCCGTATATGTTGGCCTCGGCGTGCGAACCATTCATCAGCACCTCAAGGTTGTTGCGGACGAATCCGCCGTGAAGCGTCAATGTGTTGGCAAGCAACTGGCTGTCTGTATTTTGCTCAATCATCACCGATGAAATTTGCGACGAGTGGTCGTTCAAGTTCTGAATGCTGTAACAGTCGAGTTGAGAGCCGTCGAGCATCACAATCTCAGTGACGTTGTTGAGCAGGAACTGCCGCTCCGACAATGTATGATCGCAAAAGACGATTTTGGCCTGACTGCCGCACCCAGCCACTATCAAGTTGCGCTGGTTCACCATCAGCGGGTTGTCTCCAGACAGAATGTTGACAACCTGTATCGGTTTGTCAATCGTCACATTATCAGGAATATACAAGAATATTCCACTGCGGGCGAAAGCTGTATTCAGGCTGATTGTGGTGTCGTCTTTGGCGGCGGCAAGGCGATTGTAATGCTGCGCAAAAAGGTCGGGACAACGTTGCGCACCTTCGGCAAGGCCGGTGGCTACCACGCCATCGGGAACGGTGCTGTTGGCTGCGTCAATCCAGCCGTTGGCAATGGTTATGGTGTAGGTGTCGAGTCCGGGAACGGCGCAATGGAAGGCTTTTTTTGAGTCAACAGAAATAGTTGGACGTTCAATCATATAGGCATAAGTGTGGCCGAATGCCCCCATAATGTCTGTAAATCGGTATCGTTCGCACCCCTTTTGTGGCAAGCCTTTTTGGGCAACTTTTCTTATGGATTCCTCTCGCACACGATTCATCGCTGCCGGCATTCTATATGCAATGTTGGAAGCATATTGAATATAAAGTGCTGTAAGTTTGTTTTTTATAGCGGTCGAGCTAACCTTTTCCATAAACTATTTGTTGTCGAATTCGCTTTTAATCCAATCGTAGCCTTTTTCTTCAAGTTCCAGTGCAAGTTCCTTGCTTCCGGTCTTGACAATCTGACCGTTATAAAGCACGTGCACCACGTCGGGCACAATGTAGTCGAGCAGTCGCTGATAGTGTGTGATGACAATGGCCGATGTTTCGGGTGTTTTGAGTTTGTTCACGCCGCTAGCCACAATGCGCAAAGCATCAATGTCGAGACCCGAATCGGTCTCGTCGAGGATTGAGAGTCGCGGCTCGAGCATCGCCATCTGGAAAATCTCGTTGCGCTTCTTCTCGCCGCCTGAAAATCCCTCATTCACAAAACGCGAAGTCAGCCGCGAATCGATTTCGACCAACTGGCTTTTCTCGCGCATCATCTTCAGATATTCGGCAGCCGAAAGAGCCGGCAGACCGTTGAATTTACGCTTCTCGTTGACGGCGGCACGCATAAAATTGACCATACTAACGCCCGGAATCTCAACAGGATACTGGAAACTCATAAAAAGTCCCATCCGCGCGCGGTCTTCGGGCGGCAGCTCGAGCAGATTCTTGCCCAAGAACGTCACCTCGCCGCCATCGACAGTGAAACGGCTGTTGCCCGTCAAAACCGACGACAGAGTGCTCTTTCCCGACCCGTTAGGGCCCATAATGGCGTGTATTTCGCCCGCGTTAATGTGCAGATTGATTCCCTTGAGTATCGGCTTCCCGTCAATCGAAGCCCGTAAATCTTTTATTGTCAACATAATTCAAACGTAAACTATTAACGTTAACGTAACCCTAAACAGAACGCAAAATTAAACAATGGAAACGACAAACAAAATTGTATATAAAATGTGCGTACTTTCTTGATGCTGTCAGCCAAGGAGTTTGTGAGGATTTTGTTCGACCAGCATACAGAGTAACATGTAAATTATCAATAATAAAGCGGTTCTTCCTCAACAACGCGCTTTCGAGTGTAGTTGTCTAATATGTTGAACTCAAATACCGTGTTGGTTGTCAGACAGATATTGCCGCACCCGCCATTTACATTCGAAGGAATTTTCAACGCGCCCGACAATGTGGCAATATCTACATAACCATCTGACTCAACAACGTTTAATGCCTTCAGATAGTAATATTGGTTCTCGTTGATGCTTTCTATCGACAGCTTGACTTTCATATTGTAAACAGTGCCTGACATAAGCAGATAGTCCTCTGACAGATGTTCCAAATAGTCGTACGCGTAAATTTTATCGGGCGAAAAAATGTTACCGAAAGGCAAATTTACCGATATGCTGATTTCGGCGGTAGAGTTATTAAATAAGCGGTCAGCAAACACCTTATGCTTATTGATAATGTTAGAAACTAAAAAGTCAGCATCGTCTTCGTCCGATGATTTTGGCATCTCGCCTTCCGATAAAATCGGGTCGTTACCATAACTGTAATCGATGCATCTGCCAGGGTTCCAGTATTGACTATGTTCATTCCTTAAGAAATAAATGTCAACTTTCTGATTACCATCATTATCGGTGAAATCTACAGGCACAACCATTTTATAATCTTTTCGCAGTTCATTGCAAATGCTGTCAATATTATTATGCTGCGCATAAACGCTGTCAATATTATCATATTCCTGATAGAAGAACGACCAGTATTCCATCCATTGGGTTGCGGTGTGGTTATAATCGGCATAAGCGGAAATTCTGTAATATTCAGCATCTTGTGATATGTCATCTAAACTGATAGTAAAATCAGCATACGTTCTGGTTACCTGTTCTCCACATTCATATATTGTATGATTGGCTAATTTGAAATCGGCCTTCGGATTTCTAATCTTATGCGGAGCGGTTTCTTCGGCCCAAGCGTGGCGTCCGTTCGAATAGACATCGATGCGTACCACATCGCCCTCGCCAAAGCGCTTTGTCAGTTGGTACGTACCATTTAAAGTTTGCGAGAGAGAATCGTATAATGTAACACCTTCATCTGTTTTTACGTCTCTTTTGACAGTTGGTGCAACACGGTCAACCGTCTCCACCAAAGTGCCGTTGACGCGCATCTCTATGGTGGCGTTGTTAACCGGCTGCGGGGCGATTTGCCGGGTTTCCGACACATACACATAATTGGTGTCGCGGTCAGTAAAGAGGAAGGCGTTGATAGTGAGCTCGCCCTCCATATCGCTGAAATCTGGCGTGAGGTCGTTTGTGCACGCGGCGCACAGCAAGGCAAAAACCGAAAGAGTTAATATCGAAGTTTTCATTCAGACTAGAATTTATATGTTAGTGTTAATGAGGGTATTAAAGGAAGAATAGTGATTTTCTTCAATTTTGAGTTGTCAACCCCAGTCCATTCATCATAATCATTGTAATAAAAGATTAATGAGGGATTCATAGCGTTGTAGGCATTGTAAACTGAGATGTTGAAAACCCGCTCGAATCGCTTTTTCTGTTTGTGAAAATTGGCTCCTACGCAAAGCAAATGGGTGCAAGGCAGAAGGTAGTTGTTGCGATTGGGAACATAATCGGCATCGTATGTATAATGATAGTTGGTATAAGATTCTTCTTGATAGTTGTATCCTATCAAATCGTAAGAAAACTTGTCGTAGTAGGGAGATAGCGCATAATCATCAGGGTTGAGAATTTGTTGTTTGGTGTTGGTGAGTGTGACGCGTGCGCCACTGTAGAATGTCCACGATGCGTCAATATCTATATTGCTGTTCAACTGATAGTTGGCTACAATATTGAAATTGTGCCGGCGGTCGTAAGTGAACGGGAAGCGGCGTCCGTCGTTCACTCCTGAGTTGCGGTCGAACTGCCTATCGGTTTTCGACAGTGTGTACGACACCATTCCCGTAAGGTCGCCCTCGGTTTTCTGCACCATCAGCTCAACACCTTTCGACCATCCGCGTCCGGCGGCCACAAGGTCGGTCCATGAATTCGAAAAACCCATAAAACTCATTCCGTCTTTGTATTCGAGCACGTTGTTGAGTTCCTTATAATAAGCCTCAATCGAAAATTCCCAGCCAGGCAGCACCGTGCAATAAGCGCCAACGCTGTATTGGTCGGCTGTTTCGGGTTCAATGTCTTTAGTGATAGGCACCCAGAGGTCGGTTGGCAAAGAGATTGGCGACGATGTGAGCAAGTGAACGCACTGACTCATACGCGAATATGCGGCCTTGAAAGAGAGATAACTCAACGGCGTGTATTTGACCGACAAGCGAGGCTGAACGTTATGGTATTGTTTTTCTTTCAGCGCGAAAAGCGTGTATGACAGACCAACATTCACATCCAGATTCGGTAAAATCTGCCAGTCGTCATCGGCGTAAGCCGAAACCTCGTTGGCCATAACCGCCATTCCTCTGTGGAAAGTTGAGGTGTCGGCTCTCTCATCTTCATCGGTGTTTTTGTATTTTGAACTGGTGGTTTCAGGTACAAAATCGTGGCAGGTGTAGCTTGCGCCGAACTTTACGGTGTGCTCTGGCGCAGGCAGATAATCAAAATCTATAATTGCTCCAAAATCCTTTATTTCTGAATCATAGCGTTGCGAGCTATAATTTTCCGCACCTAAATCCTGATAGTGCCATTCCATTTTGTCGTATGACGAAACAAGCATCTTGTAGCGGTTGTAGTTGATAGTGGTGTTGGCGAACAACTTTTGTGAAAAGACATGGTTCCACCGCAGCGACGGAATGAAATTAGTCCATTGAAGTTTCTCGTCATAAGTGTAACTCACAGGAGCGTATATAAACTCTCCTTTTTCATCTAAAATATCAAGGCGATGAGACGAATATTCATACATATCCTCGTAGCTGTACAGCTTGTCAAGACCGTTGTAGAGAGCGAAATAGAGCCGGTCGTTGTCGGAGAATTTGTGGTTCAGTTTCAGATTCACATCATAAAACCAGTAGCTTAACGTGTAATCTTTCATAAAAGGCCGCGTGAGAGCCGAAATATAAGTGGTACGCCCTGACAGACTGAACGATGTCTTTCCTTTGATAATGGGGCCTTCGAGGTTGATGCGCGATGTAAGCAAACCGATTGACGCTGAACCGTGGTATTCGTTCATATCGCCGTCTTTGGTGCGCACGTCAATAACCGACGATGTGCGCCCGTTGTACCGTGCAGGAAACGATGTCTTGTAGAACGTTACCTTCTTCACCGCCTCGGGCGTGAACACAGAGAAAAAACCGAACAAATGGTCGATTTTATAGACCGAGGCACCGTCAAGCAACACCAGATTCTCGTCACCGTTGCCGCCCCGCACATAAAGCGACGAGGCGCCGCCTACGCCTTGCTGCACGCCAGGTGTTAGCTGAATGGTCCGCAGAACATCGGTCTCGCCAAGTAACGACGGAGTATGCTCTATCAACTTGACAGGCACATCTATACTGCCCATTTTAGTAGATTCGATGCCAGATTCGCGACTTTTGGCCGTTACCAAAACTTCTTCAATATCAATATTTCCCGAAAGGCTGATATTGATAATCGTGTCGCGTTTTGTGTCGAAGCTGACTGTCTGCGGCTGGCAACCAACGTAGGAGTATGTCAGGCTGTGCCGTCCTGCGTTCAGCGTTACGGAGTAGAATCCGAAAACATTGGTGGCGGTGCCGCGTTTTGTCTCGTTGTCGAACACGGTTGCCCCGATGATTGTCTCAGCCGATTTGCGGTCAGTGATGTGACCGCTAATGGTTATCTTGCTCTGTGCAAGCGAATTGAGGCACAAGGCCGCACAACAGAATGCGGCAAGAATAGTTTTTTTCAAATACATAATGTTTAGTTAGTTCGGTCTGTTTGGCAAATGCAAAACAGATTATGCTATATCTTACAAACAAATATAATACCAAAAAAGAAAGTCGAGAAATCACAATTGTGAGTAAACATATTTAATATCAGCAATTCATATTAATTTTGCCGCGCAAAACCGACATTATGCAATGAAATCCAAAGACTTGATATTAGGACATTTAGCGGCATTTTTCGCATACGTGATTTTTGGGCTGAACACCATTGTGTGCAAAGATATTGCCAATTTTGCGCAGCTGTCGCCTATTGCACTCTTCTGTATTCGCTCCATTGGCGCGGCGGCGCTGTTCTGGCTTCTGTCGGCTTTCACTCCGAAGGAAAAAGTGCCATTGCGCGACTTGGGCGCCATTTTCATTGCCTCAATGCTGGGCTTGTTCCTCACGCAAATCACGTTTCTGAAAGCCATCACCATTACCACCCCAATGGACGCCACCATTGTGGCAACCATGACGCCAATAATGACGATGTTTGTATCGGCCATTTTCATAAAAGAACCCATAACACTGAAAAAAGTTTTGGGCGTGCTGTTGAGTTTTTCGGGCGTTATATTTTTGATATTCAACTCTGTTTACGATTCCGGCGCAGTCGAAAAATCAACTCCAATGGGTATTGGTCTGATGATTCTGAACGGTCTGTTTTTCGCCATGTATTTGGGCATTTTCCGCCCCCTGATTTCGCGTTACAATGTTGTGACGTTCATGAAATGGATGTTCACATTCTCAATGGTTGCCGCTCTGCCGTTTGGCGCATCCGACTTGCTGTCGGCCAATTACAGCCAGTTTTCGGGCAAGTTGCTTGCCGACATCGGATTCCTGGTGTTCTTCGCCACATTCGTTTCCTATTTCCTGATTCCTTACGGGCAAAAACGTCTGCGGCCAACGCTTGTGGGTATGTACAGCTACTTGCAGCCCATAATTGCCGCTGTGGCGAGCATCTGTGTAGGAATGGACACGCTGACAGTTGGTAAGGTTCTTGCGGCAGCACTGGTGTTTGTGGGTGTGGGCGTTGTAAATAAGAGCAAGGCAAGGCAGGAATAACTTTTGCTTTTTCTTATCGCCTAATTACTAAATCCTAAATCCTACATTTTTTAGTAAATTTGGCGCAAAATTTACAATCAATGGTTGTATTAGGTATCATTCCCGCCCGTTACGCCTCGTCGCGGTTTCCGGGCAAGCCGTTGGCCGACATTGGCGGAAAGCCAATGGTGCAGCGGGTTTTTGAGCAGGCGTCGAAGGCGCTTGAGCACGTGGTTGTGGCCACCGACGACCAACGCATCTACGACGCTGTGCTGGCG
>JAFZWI010000044.1 GCA_017617355.1 Salinivirgaceae bacterium
CAAAATTTCGAACTGATATGCAAGATAAAATCATCGTTCTTGACTTTGGCGGACAGTATGCCCACCTGATTGCCAACCGCGTACGTCGGTTGGGCGTTTTCACCGAAATCCACTCGCCGGCAGCACCTGTCGAAGAGTTGGCTGGCGCAAAAGGCATCATCTACAGCGGCGGACCGGCAAGCGTTTATGCCGCCGACGCACCCGACTACAATCCTGAAATTCTGAACATTCCGGTTCCGAAACTGGGTATCTGCTACGGACACCAACTCATTGCATCGCAACTGGGCGGAACGGTCAAGCCGGGAAAGGTGAAAGAGTACGGCATATCGGATTTGATTATCGGCGACAACCAACACCCGCTGCTCAAAGGCATTCCGGCATCGTCGCCAATGTGGATGAGCCACGGCGACTCTGTTTCGCAACTTCCTGACGGATATCGCATTATAGCATCAACAAAAGACTGCCCCATTGCCGCTGTGGCGATGGACGAGCGCAAGATTTACGGCATTCAGTTCCACCCCGAAGTAACGCACAGCAAATTCGGAATGCAGCTTCTGGACAACTTTATCGGCATCTGCCAATGCGAGCGTAACTGGAATATGAAGAGCTATATGCCGCTGATTTCCGAAAAGATACGCACCGAAGTCGGCACCCGCAAGGTGTTCCTGCTTGTTTCGGGCGGCGTTGACAGCACGGTGGCCTTCGTCCTGCTCAACAAGGTGCTCGGCACCGACCGCGTTATGGGTCTGCACATCGACAACGGAATGATGCGTATGGACGAGTCACAGAAGATTATCGAGTTCCTGAAGGCCGAAGGAATGCACAATCTGCGCGTGGTTGACGCCACCGCCGATTTTCTGGGCCAACTCGAAGGAATAACCGCACCCGAAGAGAAACGCAAACGCATCGGCGCAACGTTCCTGACGGTGAAAGACAAGGAAATGAGCAAGCTGAACCTTGACCCGAAAGAGTGGATGATTGCGCAAGGTACCATCTACCCCGACACCATAGAGAGCGGCGGCACCAAAAACGCCGACCTGATAAAAACCCACCACAACCGTGTAAAGGAAGTGATGGACCTGATGGCGCAAGGCCTTCTGCTTGAGCCTCTTGCCGACCTTTACAAAGACGAAGTGCGTATGCTCGGTGAAGAACTCGGCATTCCGCACAACCTTGTATGGCGCCACCCCTTCCCCGGTCCGGGTCTTGGCGTGCGCTTGCTCTGCACCGACGGAAAAGGCGAATTTGCATCGAACGCCGATGTTGAAGGATTGGACAAATATTTGAAAGACAACAATATCGAAGGCCGCGTTCTGCCAGTGAAAAGTGTGGGCGTACAAGGCGATGGCCGCACCTACGCACAACCTTTCCTGCTGACTTCGAAAAACTTGAGTTGGAAAGAGTGCGAGCGATTCAGCACCGAACTCGTCAACCGATTCAAAGTCATCAACCGCGTTATCTGGCAGGTTGGCACCGTTTCTGACGAGATGCCGAAACTGGTTGCGCAATATGCCACCAAAGATAAATTCGACACTCTGCGCAAATTCGACAACATCTGCACCGAATTCCTGCAAGCCAACGACCTTTACGAGAAAATCTGGCAAATGCCTGTGGTTCTGACACCGCTGCGAGTGCAAGACAAGCCCTGCATTGTGATGCGCCCCGTGAACAGTTCAGAAGCAATGACGGCCAACTTTGCCGAAATCAACCAAACGCTACTCAACGGCCTGTGGCAACAGTTTATGGCCGACGGCGCCGGCTCGCTCTGGTACGATGTAACGCACAAACCGCCGGGAACTATTGAGTGGGAATAAAACAAGAATTGAAGGATTGAATACGAGAGGTCGAATGGTTTCGGCCTCTTTTTTTGTCGAGCGATAAAAAATCACCGCAAACCGGGTTCGTTTTCAAAAAAAATGCGCAACTTTCAGCAAACATTCTGAATGGAGAGCATTATTTACATTGGCAGCGCCGAAAACCGGCCAACCATTCTCGACAAAAGCGACGAAAATCATCAAGTGATTTCCATTGCAAAGGTTGATATGGATGCCATTGGACAGATGCCTTCAACGCTGATTGTCATTGACTTAAAAAGCATCGGCTTGGAGGAAGCCCTGCCGCTTGTAACCGACAGGCATTTCAGCGACACTGCTTTTGTGGCCCTTGTGGCGCCAGGTAATGCCAATCTGGTTAAAACAGTTTATGAATCAGGATTTTACGATTGCATAAGCACATCCGACACTGCGGAGGAGAATGTCAGGCTTGAAACCATAATCAGCCGTGTTACAAACCGTAACAAACGGCGCGGCAAGTTCCGCAAGGTGATGCAGTGCATCGACCTGTCATCAAACTCATTTATGATTCTCGACGCCGAAGGCGAGATAATCTGGTGCAACGACGGCTTTGTGCAAATGTACGGCTACGGCCTTGAGGATTTCAAGAGGAATTTCGGCAGTAACATTCTGGAATTCAGCGATAATCCGAACATCAAAAAATATCTTGACAGATGCATTGTCAACAAGGAGCCGGCAACCTACTCGGCGGCCTACACCACGGGCGACGTCTGCAAATGGATTCAGACCACGCTGACTCCCGTTCTGGGCCGTGACGGCAATATCAAAAACCTGTTTGCCGTGGAGACCGACATCACCAAGCTGAAAGAGGCCGAAATGTCGCTGAATCAGAAGAATGAGTATATGCTGTCGCTGACAAAACATCTGCAGGAAACCAACAAACTGCTTGAACAGCAACAGATTGAGATTAACACGCAGAACAACGTCATTGCCGAAGAGAAACGCAAGTCGGACGAGCTGCTGCTCAACATTCTGCCGTTCGAGATAATGCGCCAGCTGAAATCGAAAGGCTCAGTGTCGCCGCGCCAGTACAAGAGCACCACTATCCTATTCCTCGATTTCGCCAACTTCACCAATCTGACAAGCGAGCTGACGCCAAAGGAACTGATTGAGCGCCTCGACTCGTATTTCAAGATTTTCGACGACATAACCGACGCGCATTTCATTGAGAAGATAAAAACCATAGGCGACGCCTACATGTGCGCCGGAGGGCTGCCGCTGAGCAACAAGAGCCACCCGTTCGACACGGTTTTGGCCGCCCTCGACATGCAGTATGCTGTGAACAAAATGGCCGAAGAGCAAATAGCAAACGGCATCGACCCATGGCGCTGCCGCATAGGGCTGCACACCGGACCGGCTATTGTGGGCGTGGTGGGCCGCAAAAAATACGTTTACGACGTTTGGGGCGTGACGGTGAACACTGCCGCGCGTGTTGTGCAGGAAGGTGTGGTGGGCAAGGTTTGCGTATCGGAGAACACCTACAACTACATAAAAGACTATTTCGACTGCGAGAGTCGCGGCACCATCTACCCGAAACACATGGAGCCGCAAATGTCGTACATTGTGCACCGCCTCAAACCAGAATTCTCGAGCGATGAGCTGGGGCTTGTGCCTAACGATGTGTTCAAGAAGATGCTTAATACGTTGTAATTGAATGATTAATGTTTAGTGTTTAGTGTTTAGTGTTTAATGTTTAGGGGTTAGTGCTAAGTTATAAGGCATAAGTTTAAAGCAGGGAGACGGCTAATCCGAATAATTATAAATCACAAACCGATAATCAGAAATCAAAAATGAAAAAAGTGGAACTTGGAAATATGGCTGTCAGGCTGAAAGCCATGGAAGGAACAAACTGCTGCCAGGCTGTGGCGTTGGCGCTGTCGTCGGAAATTGATATAGACGATGATGTTTTGAGGAAAATAGGAGCCGGATTCGGTTCTGGCATGGGGACACAAGACGGCACCTGCGGCGCATTGGTGGGCGCGGGAATGATTGCCAGTCTGAAAACCGAAGGCAAGAACTCGAAACAATTCACCAGCAAAATCCTGACACGATTCCGCGAACTGTCGGGCGCTGTTGCCTGCAAAGACCTTAAAGGCCGCGACACAGGCGTTGTGCTCTGCCCTTGCGACAAATGCGTTTACAACGCAGTTGAGGCTTACTGCGAGACATTTGGAATAGAATAGCACTTGGATAAAACAAAAAAACGCACGGAGCCGAGCTCTGTGCGTTTTATTTTACTCAAAACAAACAAGTTAGAACGAGAATTTATATCCTACGCCCAAATATATGTTCCGACTATGGTGATTGAACACGCTATGCAGTTTTGTACCCTTCTTGTTTGAGTCGATATCTTTCTCGTTGCAGAAATCGTACAGCCCGTAGAAATCGAACGAGTGCTGCTTGCTCAGTTCCCATTCGGTACCCAGACCCAAGCGCACACGGTTGATATACACATCTTTATAACCTTTCCAACTGAATTCATCGTAGTTACCAGTGTAGTCATTGAACTCATATTTCCACTTTGGTGCGTTCAGCGTGTTGCGCACATCAACGTATGCATACGGCGTCAACGCGCCGAAAGCCTTGTACTGCACCATCAGACGACTACGCAGTGTCAAACCGTTTTTCACATCCTGATATTTGTTTTTCACGTCTTTGTTAGTGAGTTGCAGACGCTCACGCAGCGACAGTTTGAAATCGCCCACACGGTACGATCCAGTAATGTCAAAAGTGAAACGATGACGGATTTTCCACTCATCGCTCGCGTTCTTGCGCTCGATGAAAGTGTAGCTCAACGCTGTTTTCAGATAGTTATTCACCTTATAGCTCACGCCGGCAGTACCTTGATAACGCCAGAAATTGCTGAAGTTGTCGTTGAAACGAACCTCGCCGTTGGCAAATGTGTGCAGGCCTTTAGCTAGTTTCTTGTCGACTTCAACCGAGAATCGTCCACCGAAATCGGTACCGTCGTCAATGGCATCTTGTGCTGAGACAAATGTCGGCAGCGCAAGCAATGCTGCGAGTGATGCTATAATTATCTTTTTCATAATCAGCAGGTTTTAAGATTGTTTATTCAGCATATTTTGTTGCTTTTGTCAGCATATTGATAGTGTTGGTCTCGCCATCCTGAAGGTCGTAGGTAACCTTGATGAAGGCAGCGTCTTTCAGAAAATCGACGTGACCAATCTCTATAGCGTTGATTTTTATGCCGATACGCTTCTCAAGGTCGGCAATCAGTTCTTCGCGTTTTTCGGGCACAATCATATCAATGCGGTCGTAGAGCACCAATTTTGTTGTGGTGTGGTTGGTCGATACGGCTGTTTCGAGAATGGCTATCAATATAACAATCAACAGATTGACAAGCACCAGCACGGCAACGTTGCCCAGTTCAAGTGCGTAGTGCGGATTGGTGGCCACATCGGTAACTTGGAACAGCGACGCAAGACCATTGACAGCTGCAAGTGCAATAATGATAAACAGATAGGTCATCTCGCGGATTGGCACGGTCTCGGTACGGTAGCGGATGACGCCGAAAATGGCGAACAAGCCGAGTGTCATTCCAACGCCCACCGACACGCTTCCCATCACGTAGAGCAACGCCAGCATTGCCGACGAGAAAATCATAAAGGTGAAATAGTAGTCGCGGCGGCGGCTCTTGCGATAGTAGAAGAACTGCACCAGAATCCAGCAAATCA
>JAFZWI010000045.1 GCA_017617355.1 Salinivirgaceae bacterium
CAGGAACTGCTGTTCAAGTACGATTTCAATCCATATCAGATTATCCACCGCAACCAGTGGTATAGGCTTGTGACTCACGCCTTTCTGCACGCTGATTGGATGCATCTGATTGTCAATATGTTGGTTTTCTATTCGTTTGCAGATGTGGCCATCTACTATTTTCAGATGCTTTTCGCGCAGAACGCCACACTGCTTTTCCTTGGGCTATATTTCGGCGGAATAATTGTTTCTTGTCTGTACTCGCTTGTAAAACAACGTGATAACTATAATTATAGCGCGATAGGCGCATCGGGCGGTGTGGCTGCCGTGACGTTTGCTTGCATCCTTTTCGACCCGTTGAACAAGATTCTGTTTTTCGGTGTGATACCCATTCCGGGAGTGCTTTTCGGCGTGCTCTACCTTGCCTACTCGTACTATATGGGCAAGCGCGGAATGGACAACGTGGCACACGACGCGCACTTCTACGGTGCCGTTTACGGACTCGTCTATCCGTTGATTTTCAGGCCCGATTTAATTGGCCGGTTCATTGAGAAACTGATTCCTTAAGTATTTTGCAGGATGTACATTTCAGTAAATCAATTCTTTATAAAAGAAGAAGATGTAAAATTGAGTATCAAGCCCTGGGATTTACAAAATCAGGGTTGCATACTGACCGAAGACATCCGCGCAAACGCCGCCATGCCTTTATTGGTAGATGAGCATTATAAATTATTGAAACAGAATGCCGAACTGCTCAAATTTGCTTTGCCGCCCTACTTCACTCCCGATTTCATCAAATCGCAAGCAAACGGCATCCTGACACGCAACAAACTCTTTCAAGCCGCCAATGTCAGGCTGACAATAATGCGCGACATAGCATCGAACCAAACCGAAATAATAATGACCAGCCAATATGCGGGCTCTGGTCCATACGAGGATAACACAAAAGGCTTATTCACTGATATATACAACGAGGCATACATCACCACGCACCGACCGAACCAACTTGACCAGCACTGTCAACTTATAAATGCAATGGCAAAAGTCTCCGCCATTCAAAAAGGTCTTGATGATATGCTGCTTATTACCGACCAAGGTTTTATTGTAAGTGCAACAGATTCAGCTCTATTCGCCATACAAAAAGGGAAAATGCTGACTCCTCCTCTTGAACTTGGCGTCCGCAACGATGTAATGCGTAAAATTGTTCTTGACGCAGCATCTAGCATCGGCTATAAAATTGATAGCGAAGCTTTTATAATGCCGGAAGATTTAAACGAAATGGATGAGATTTTTCTGTGCAACACCGCCAAAGGAATCCAATGGATTTCTGGAGTAAAACGACACAGATACATTCATAAAGAATCGAAAAAAATAGTCGGTGCGGTCAATAACATCATTTTTTCCGAAAGCCAAATGCAAAGCTGACCTCCACCAGCGAAAATAATTGCGCACAATTGCAAAAAAAACAAGCAAATAAGCACGTTTTAAGTTCATACATAATCGAAAGAAATGTATATTTGTAGCTTGACTATAGAATTTTAAAGACGTGCGACGAATAATAATATTTGCAACAATAGTAACAGCAACAATCTTTCTATCAGGATGTTGCGTAAAATATAAAAACCTCGTTTACATTCAAGACAAGTACGAGAACACGTCGGACACCATTTCGACATCGAAAAATCAGGAAATTGTCCTGCGCACAGGCGACAACTTGTATATCAACTTGATAGGCGCCAACATCAGCGATTTGGGTATCTACTACCGCGACGACCGTGTTGGCGGCTCAACCCGTGAATTCCTTGCGCTTCAAGGCTATATGATTGACCCTGAGGGCAATATTAAATTTCCGATGATTGGCGATGTAAAAGTAGCCGGACTGACGCTGAATGAAGCCAGAGACTTGATTCAAAGTAAGATAGACGAATATATCGCCAATGTGGTGGTGGTAGTCAGACTACTGAACTACGACATCACAGTGCTTGGCGAGGTCGCACGTCCCGGAACCTACACGTTCACGCAGCGCGAGGTAAACCTGTTCGACGCCTTGGGCATGGCAGGCGACTGCACCCCAAATGCCGACCGCCAACATGTGATAATTCTTCGGAAAGAGGCAGAAAATACTAAGGCAGAAACACTTAACCTGTTGCGTTCCGACTTTGTGGCCAACCCGTACTTCTGGCTCAAACCGAACGATGTCGTCTATGTAAAACCGACTCGTTCAAAGACTGTTGCGGCCAACTCGCCGCTGCTTAGCGTGATTCTGTCGTCGCTATCGGTTACCGCCACTCTTATTCTTTATATCAGTTATCTGAAAAAATAAGCACTATGGATAGCAAGCAAAACAACATAAAACAGCAAGAAGACAACAACGCCGACATCAAGCGATACCTGATGATTGGACTTGCCAACTGGCATTGGTTTGTCATTTCGTGCTTTTTGAGCCTGTGCGTTGCTTATTTGGTAAACCGCTATACGACACCGGTTTACAGAGTTAGTTCAACAATATTGGTGAATGAGGAGGATAACAAAAGAAGCATCCGCACCAATTCAACCGATGTTATTCAGACTCTGAACACGCTCAACACCGGCGTCAATATTCAAAACCAGATTGGTATCCTGAAATCGTATCTGATTAACGATGTGGTACTTTCGGAGCTGGATTTCGGCGTCAGCTATCACCGCCACGGGCGCATCCACACATTCCAAAAATACCTGCCCGACCAGCTGAACCTGATTATCGACTCAACACACGCGCAGGGTTATGGTCTCCCGATGAATATCAGGATTTTATCAGAGGATAAATACCGTTTGAATTTTGAATACATGGTCGAGAAAGAGTTGCATGAAGTTGATACTGTGATGAGCTTCGGTGACACTTTTGAGAATGATGTTTTCAAATTTAAAGTACTGATTCGCAACCCCGAACGTTTCCACGACGAGACGCCCGGCGAATATGATGTCACAATCAACAGCCACAGCGCGCTAGTGAACAAATACCGCAACGGAGTGTCGGTTGAACAATCGGACAAGAAAAGCACCATACTGATTATCACCGCCACAGGCTTTATGCCCGACGAGGTATGCGACTATCTGAACAAGCTGACCGAGGTTTACATCCGCTACGGACTCGACAACAAAAACAATGTGGTTGCCAGCACCATAGCCTTCATCGACGAGCAAATTGAATCGGTTATGGACTCGCTCGACATTACCGGCAGTCACTTGCAGGACTTCCGCTCCAAAAACATGATTATCAACATCACTCAAGAAGGCCAACTGCTGTACAAGCAATATGAGGAACTGAACACGCAAAAGGCAGAATTGCTTGTCGAACAAAAATACTACGACTATATCACTGAGTATCTGAAAGATAAACAAACCACGCAGACTGTGATTGTGCCGACTGCCGTAGGCATTCGCGACCAACTGCTAATAAACTTCATCATGCAGCTCAACACATTGAATCAAGAGCAAATGGCGCTGAAATCGCAGTCGGTGAAGTCAAACCCGAAACTCGACCTGATTGAATCGCAGATTGACGCCTTGAAACTGCTGATTTCGGAAAACGTGGTTAATTTGTCGAAAACCAACAATATAGCCATAAAAGACATTGACGAACGCATTGCCGACATCAGCCTGCAGATTGAAAAACTGCCTTCGAACGAACGTAAGCTGATGAACATCAACCGCATGTTCAACGTCAACGACAAGATTTACACCTACTTGCTTGAAAAACGAGCCGAAGCCGGACTGAAACGCGCATCAAACACTCCAGACGCACAGGTGCTTGACTATGCACGCCCAGACATGGCTGCGAGAATAAAACCAAAAACAAGTTTCAACTATCTGGTTGCATTGATGTTAGGCATGGCTATCCCTATCGCCATAATAATTCTCGTCAACTTCTTCAACAACAAAATCAGAAGCCGCGAAGACATTGAAAGCCGCAGCAACACGCCGATTATCGGCATCATCGGGCATAATCCGGACGACAACGATTTAGTAATCTTCGACAATCCGCGTTCAATCATATCGGAATCGTTCCGCACAATAAAAACCAATGTGCAGTATCTTGTGCCAAACAAGGCATCGAAGACGATTGTTGTGACATCAACATTCAGCGGCGAAGGCAAATCGTTCTGCACCAGCAACTTGGCTGCTGTTTTGGCAATGACCAACAAAAAGACGCTGCTGATTGGTCTCGACTTGCGCAAACCTCAGATTCACAAGATATTCAAAATGGATAACACCATTGGAATGTCAACCTATCTGATTGGCAAAAACTCGCTTGACGAAGTAATCACAAAAACCAAGTACGACAATTTGTGGATTGCCCTGCCTGGCCCCATTCCGCCAAACCCTGCACAATTGATTGAATCAGAGGCTTTGGCAACGCTGTTTGAAGAAGTGAAGGAAAAATTCGATTACATTATTGTTGACACTCCGCCTATCGCCTTAGTGGCCGACGCCATGCTGCTGGCAAAATACGCCGATACTAATATTTTTGTCATGCGCCAAGGCTATACCTACATGAGCTCAATCGACATAATTAATGATTTGAATAAGAATAAGAATGTGCCAGACTACAACATACTGCTGAACGATGCCGACATTAGCGGCAGATATGGCTACGGCTATAGCTACGGACACCGTTATGGCTACGGGTACGGCTATGGTTACGGTTATGGCTACGGATACGGCTATGGTTACGGTTATGGCTACGGATACGGCTATGGTAATGGTTACGGCGACGGATACTATACCACATCGCACCATTCAAAACCGTCTATCATGAAACGCTTGATAGCATTCCTGATTCCAAGAAACATTTTTAAGCCTTAAAGTTATGTTTGCCACATTAATATTGACATTGATACTTGTTGGAATAGCTTTGATTGGGCTTTCCTTCAACTTGATATTCAGGAAAAAACCTTTCCCTGAAACACATATCAGCCATAACAAGGATATGAAAAAACTTGGCATTATGTGCGTGAAAGCCATGGATGCTTTGGAACAAAAGAAAGCGAAAGAAAACTCAAAAAACAAATATGACAATTTGCAAATCATCAAAAACGAAAACTAAAATTGTTATGTGTAAAAAACTAAAAATAAGCGCAATACTATTGCTTGGTGCTATCCAGGTATTTGCACAGGAAAGCAATAAAATCGATTCGATTTACGGATTCAAATCGAAAGTTGATTTGAAAGCGACATCGGTTAAAGACCAATACAAATCAGGCACATGCTGGTCGTTTTCGGGCATATCGTTTATTGAGTCGGAGCTCTTGCGAATGGGCAAAGGCGAGTTCGACCTGTCGGAGATGTATATCGTGAACCGCGACTACCATGTCCGCGCCATTGATTATGTGCGCTGGAACGGAGCCAAAAGTTTCAGCTCAGGCTCAGAAGGCTGCAATGTGTTTAACCGCGTCCGCGAATACGGACTTATGCCGCAAAGCGTTTACGCCGGTCTCAACTATGGCACCGAGAAACACATGAACAAAGAAATGGACGCTGCCCTGAAAGCCTACATCAACGCCATTATCACCAATCCGAACGGCAAGTTGTCGACAGCATGGCTGGCCGGGTTTGACGGAATTATGGCGGCCTACCTTGGCGAGATTCCTGAAGAATTTGAATATGACGGCAAGAAATACACTCCGCAGCAATTCCGCGACAAGTTAGGCATCAATCCCGACGACTATGTTGAATTCTCGTCGTTGACCCACCACCCGCTGTATTCAAGATTTGTTATGGAAGTTGAGGACAACTGGGAGCTTGGAGATGTCTACAATGTGTCGCTTGACGAACTGACCGACCTTGCCTTCTACGCCCTCGACAAAGGCTACACCGTGCTTTGGGGCGGCGATGTCACTGAACTTGGATTCTCGTGGAAAAACGGCATAGCAATTGTTCCTGCCGACGAAACCGAAGAAGACCTGCAAGGAACCGACCGCGAACAACTGAATCAGGCCGATTTGAGTAGCAACCCGCACCCAAATCTTTTCAAGAAATTGGTTCGCGAAGAAAACATAACTCCCGAAAAACGCCAGGCATCGTTCGACAACCGCGAGACAACCGATGACCACGGAATGCACATAACCGGTTATCTGACAGACAGAAACGGCACTCGCTATTTCAAAGTAAAAAACTCGTGGAACACCACAAATCCGTACAACGGCTACATCTACATGTCGGAGAATTTCTACCGCTACAAGACTCTGACTGTGCTTATTCACAAAGACGCCGTTCCGAAAGATTTAAAGAAAAAACTGAATATCAAGTAATCATCCGAATATGAGCAACTTATCATTCAGAACTATATTATTGGCATCGGTATTGGCCTACGCAGGAAACGCCTGCGCCCAAGCCGATATTGACTCAATATATGGTTTTGAGTTGAAAGTTGACCTCAAAGCGACACCCGTCAAAGACCAGTACAAGTCAGAAACGTGCTGGGCGTATGCCGCAACATCGTACGTTGAATCGGAACTGATACGGCTGGGCAAAGGCGAATTCGACCTGTCGGAGAAATATTTCATCAATCGCGACTACTATCTGCAAGCCATTGATTATGTGCGCTGGAACGGAAAAAAAGATTTCAGTTCGGGCGCCGAAGCCTTCAATGTCTTGAACCGAATAGGCGACTGCGGCATTATGCTTGAAGCCGATTATGGATGCGAATTTCCCGAGTATTGGGAACTTGACAAAAACATCAGCACATACATAAACTCAATTGTATCATCGTCGAACAAACCACTGACAAACGCTTGGACGGCTGGAATTGACGCAATTCTGAACAGTCATTTTGGTACACCGCCAGCCAAATTCGACTACAACGGACAAAGCTACACTCCTATCGAGTTCCGCGATTTTTTAGGTTTCAACCCGGGCGACTACATCAACTTCTCATCATTCTCGCATCATCCTCTATATAAGGATTTTATACTTGAGTCACGCGACAATTGGGACTACTGCCATTATTACAATGTGACAATCGACGAGTTGACAGAGCTTATGTTCGGCTCGCTAGAAAAAGGCTTTACGGTGCTTTGGAGCGGCGATTTCAGTGAAGACTATATTGATGATTATCTGCTTGTTGTGCCGGAACCAGACACATTGCATACCGACCTGACCGGCACCGACCGCGAACGGCTGAACCAATCGGACAATGACGACGACAATGAAGCCGACGACAACGACGGAATAACAAAAGAGCTTGCCATAACTCCTGAAATCAGACAAATAGCGTTTGACAACTACGAGACCACCGATGACCATTGCATGCACATAACCGGCTATCTGACAGACAAAAACGGCGCTCGATATTTGAAAGTGAAAAACTCTTGGGGCGAAGAGATGTCGCGCAATGGCTTCATCTACATGTCGGAGGCATTTTTCAGATATAAAACGCTGAACATCACTGTTCACAAAGATGCTGTGCCGACCGACATCAAAAACAAACTGAATTTATAACATGAACTTACTATCAATACTGTGGAATCCTGACCCCGTTTGGTTCACCATTGGAAGCGTCAGTTTCCGCTACTACTCGATTTTGTACGTAGCCGGATTGGTGGCTGCCTACTTCATTATCAACAAGTTGGTAATGCGTGAAGGCAAGCCGCGCGAGTTCATCGACAAGTTCACTTGGTTCATAATCATAGGACTGATTATAGGCGCACGGATTGGCCACTGCCTGTTCTACGAGCCTGGTTACTACATCCACCATATTGCCGAAATGCTCTTTCCTATAAAAGAGACTGCCAACGGCTGGAAATTTATTGGGTATCAAGGACTAGCAAGCCACGGCGGAGCTATTGGAATTCTAATTGCTCTTTACTTGTTCTGCCGCCACTATAAAGTTGATTACCTTTGGATGGCCGACCGTTTGGTAATGCCCGTTCCGCTTGTTGGCGTGTTCATCAGGTTCGGCAACTTTATGAATTCCGAAATTGTAGGCCGCCCTACGGGAAGCGACTGGGGTATTATATTTCAACGGGTTGACACTCTTCCACGACATCCGTCGCAACTCTATGAGGCCATTTGCTATCTGATAATATTCGGCATTGTGCTATGGTATTACCACAAAAATTACGGCAACCTTGTCAACGGCAAAATATTCGGACTGTTCCTGATGCTCATTTTCATGTCACGGTTCATCATCGAGTTCGGCAAAGAGGTACAGGAAGAATTTGAAGAGGCAATGCTACTCGATATGGGGCAACTATTAAGCCTGCCGTTCATCGCCCTTGGCATTTGGCTATTCTTTTTCAGGAAACCGAAAAGCGATGCAAAACCCGCTGCCAACATTAAAAAAACAACGACAAAAAAATGAGAGTATCGGCCAAAATATTGACAATCATCGGCATGTCCGCCATGTTGGCAAGTTGTAGCAACCAATCACAAACGCCTGATTGCCAACCGCTTACCGTTAAAGGCAAATATCTGACAAATGCCAACGGCGACACTGTGGTGCTGCGCGGCGTAAGCTACGGCTGGTCGAACTGGTGGCCGCAATACTACAACGCCGAAAGTGTTAAGTGGCTCAAAAAGGATTGGCACATATCGGTGGTGCGCGCCGCTATGGGCGTTGAGCCACGGAATGGCTACCTAAATAACCCCGACGAATCGGTTCGCCTGACTGAAAACGTGATTGAAGGTGCCATAAAATCAGGCATATACGTGATTGTTGATTGGCACAGCCACGGCATTCATACAGCCGAAGCGAAAAAATTCTTCGGTACAATGGCAAAAAAATACACTGACTGCCCAAACATTATTTGGGAAATTTACAACGAGCCAGTCTTCCAACCCTGGGAAGCCGTGCGCGACTATGCGATTCAGGTTATCGACACCATTCGAACCCACAGTCCCAATATGATTCTGGTGGGCAGTCCGCACTGGGACCAAGACCTTAACATTGTGGCTACAAAGCCATTAGAAGGTGCAGAAAACATAATGTACACTATGCACTTCTACGCCGCCAGCCACAAAGACAGCCTGCGCAACTGCTACAACGACGCACTGGCAACGGGTCTGCCGATATTCGTTTCGGAATCAGCCTGCTGCGAGGCAAACGGCAACGGTGTAATCGACCTTGACGAGTGGAACACATGGATTAACTGGTGTGAAACCAATAAGATAAGTTGGGTTACATGGTCGATTTCGTCGAAAAACGAGACGTGCTCAATGTTGCTGCCTCAGGCATCTAAAACTGGCAACTGGCAACTATCGGACCTTAAAGAAAGCGGAAAAATAACACGAGATAAAATTATTGAATTAAATAAATGACATAAAATCAATTAATTATGGCAAAAGAAATTATCAAGGTAGATTTAAACTACATCCATAGCAGTTTATCACCACGAACACGCACAACCACACTGGTCATCGGCATTGCACTGATTGCCGCCGGCTCGTGGGGCGTGTATGAAAACCACACCGACCTGTTGAGTTCGGGATTCGTGAACAGCGTTATCAGTATCGTCATCGGTATTGGCGGTTTGCTATTCTCGATGCGTCATCTGCCCGATTTCGCAAAGAAATACATCCGCCTGTCGGAAAACTCAATTAAATTCAAGAAACACTGGTTCTTTCCACGCCGGAAATTTGTTTGGGACGACATCGACAAAATAGAAATAACACGCGAACATATAAGAATTACAACCGACTACTCAAACAAAGTGAAGGTCTTCGAACTGTCGTCGGTTTCGTACGAAGACTACAACTTGCTTCACAAATCGATTGTCGATACTTGCCTCGAACGCAATATTGATATGATTTAAGCGATTCCACCGACCGCACAAACCATTCATTATCAGTATAGAATGATTTGCTATTTTTCGGGAACGGGCAACTCAAGGTGGGTTGCCAAAACCGTTTCGGCACGCTTTGCAGACAGCCGCCTTGTGGATATGGCCGACGCTGTGGTTAGCGGTAACAGCTTGTCTTTCAACTTGTCAGAAGGCGAGCAACTAGGCTTTGTATTTCCCGTCCACTCGTGGGGCATTCCATGGATTGTGCGTCGGTTTATCAAAAAAATGACTGTCAACAACTACTACAGCAATCTGATTTACTGTATTTTGACATGCGGCGATGACAGCGGCCTAACAAACCGTATGCTGCAAAAATTGTTCCGCAGTAAGGGCTGGCAGTGCCGCCACATCTACTCGGTGCAAATGCCAAACACCTACGTGGTGTTCCCTGGTTTCGATGCCGACCCTGTAGAACTTGAGCAGAAAAAAAAGGCTGAAGCCGTACCCACTCTAAATAAAATAATGGCGGCCATTGAGTCGGACTCGCCCATCGACTGCTATCTGCAAAAAGGACAACAATTCTTGAAATCACGTATCATCTACCCTCTTTTTTGCAAGTTTAAAATGAGTAGCAAGCCGTTCTACTATACCAACAAATGCATCGGTTGCGGCATCTGCGTCAAGAACTGCCCCACTCACAACATCAGACTGGAAAACGACCGCCCTGTTTGGGGCGACTGCTGCACACAATGCTTAAGTTGCCTTCACCGCTGCCCGCAAACGGCCATAGAATACGGCAAACAATCGATTGGCAAAAGGCGGTATTACTACGGAAAACGTGATAAATAACCAATTAGCTTGTTCTTATCACGTTTTCTGTAAATCTATTCATTGAAGATTAAGCCGATTGCGGCTTACCCCATCCTTTTTCAACCGCCACAGCAAACATCAGCACCACCACAAAGCATACCATCGGCACCAGATACGAGATG
This sequence comes from Salinivirgaceae bacterium, assembly GCA_017617355.1. Classification (GTDB taxonomy): domain Bacteria; phylum Bacteroidota; class Bacteroidia; order Bacteroidales; family SZUA-534; genus RUG13583. The sequence continues at coordinate 10,733 of JAFZWI010000045.1, forward strand.
TTGATGTTTGTGGCATCGGAAATAGCACCCTGAAGCGGTGGAAGAAGAGCTCCACCTAAAATGGCCATTATCAAGCCTGAAGCGCCAATTTTTGCATCGGCACCCACATTCTCGAGCGCAATGCCGTAGATGGTTGGGAACATCAGCGACATAAAGAAGCTGACACCGATGAGTGCCGCAATGCAGACTGCACCAGTACCGATGCACAACGCAACTATCAGACACAGAACAATATCGGCGGCCGCAGCCCAAAGCAGAAGTCTCGATGGCTGAATCCATTTCATCAACCAGGTAAAGATGAATCGCGCCGAGCTAAATCCAATAATACTAAACAGATAGATGGTTGCGGCATCGGCTTCGAGCAGGTCAAGTTCCTGCATCACAATGCGGATGGTGAACGACCAAACGCAGATTTGCGCGCCCACGTAGAAGAATTGCGCAATAACGCCGAATACGTATTTCTTGTTCTTAATCAGTCGTTTAAACGAATCGAGTACGCTGTCGCGACTGTCATCGCTACCTTCGGGCATACGCACCAGAAGCATCACAACCATAATCACCAAAAGCACAAAACCGAGAGTCATATAGGTGCCTGTGATGGCGTTCAACTCGTGCGACTGCATAGCAGAAAGGTCGGCGGCGCTCATTGCGGCGCGGTCGGATGCTGTGGCGCTCGACAATTGCGAAAGAATGAAAAACTGACTCATCAGAATGCCGGTTATCGA
>JAFZWI010000046.1 GCA_017617355.1 Salinivirgaceae bacterium
CAAATTCGGAACGGGCGTGCGTGGCGTGAGAAGCGTCTGCATCGGGCTGTTGTAGTCCTTGCGGATACCGTAGGCCGCGCCTTGAGCCGTTGCCGTGTACTCGCGATAAGTGAGCGGCGTGCTGCTGAACTGCTTGTCGATAGCCGATTCGAAACCAGGAATGACCTCCGCCGCAAGCGCAATGCACTCTTGCGCTTTTTGTTGTTTAAACTGCTGATATTCAGCCCCACGACGACCAACTTGCGTGTCGGTCCAACGCTCAACTTCAGGCCAGTACATTGGCGTCAGAATATCGACGTTATGTGCAAACTGCTGATTGGCTTCGGCTCTGTACGACAGCAAGATACCTTCTGTCGGCCGTCCTTCGGCATAATCGGCAAGGCTCCAAACATCGTTGGTGCGGTAAACGTACTGATTACGATTGAGATACGGTACCACGCCATCCTTCAGCGCAACGTTGAGTGTGAACATCCCGAAGGTGTTCTGCAGGCTGCCAATACGCCGATGGTAGATTTTACGAACCTGCTGGCTCTCTTTTATCAAATCGAGTGTTGCGGCAGGGTGAATGTCGGATATAAACCATTCAGCCTCAACTTGTTCGCCGTTATCGAGAATTGCCATCGAAAGTCTTCCGTCGCGCTCAACCAACTCCGCAACTCCAGCCGAAGTGCGAACCGTTCCGCCCATCTGCTCTATGCTTGCAACAAGTTCATCGGCAATGAGTTGGCCGCCACCGTTGAGTCGCCACGCGCTTTGGATAAACGAACTGTTGATTTGCGCGAAAATGTAAAGCGGCAGCGTCTGGCGGTTGAGTTCCATCTTGAGCGAAGTGCCCGACAAAACATTGCGCAGCAACGGGTCGGTAATGGTCTCACAAAGAAAATCGTATGCCGACCGAACGAAAAGCGACTGTGTGAAAACTTCCTCTTCGGAACGTGGTTTAAAGCTGTTTTTAAGGCCATCGCCAACGTTCTTGAGCATTGCCACATAACGTTTCAGATTGTCGCGCTGGTGCGGAAACTGCTCGGCAAGAGTGTCGGCAAAACGGTCGTAGCCGTTGGCAAAGAAATACGATTGGCCGCCAATCCGAACCTCGTCGAAAGCATCGCTGTCGAGACGGTGCCACGGAAGATTCATCAGTTTGAAATACTGAAAAATAGCATTCAACGGCTGACCATCGTCAAGGCCGCCGACATAGTGGAAACCCGTGTCGAACTCTGTCTGTCCGCGACGGAAGGTCTGCAAACAGCCACCAACTATGGGATTTTTCTCCAACACGCACACATTCAGCCCCTTTTTGGCCAGAATGTAAGCGCATTGCAATCCGCCCAAACCACTTCCGATTATCGCAACATCGTACTTCATCAGTCAAAATGTTTCAAATCATATATCCAACTTCATCGCGCCGGTTTCATAATCGCGGAATTTTGCCGACAGCGCATTGAACCACATTACTAACGCAGAAATTGCGGTTGCAGTATCTTTAGACACTTGCGTTCCCTTCAATCGCAGAATGGTGAATCCGTAAACAGCGTTGAGAGAAAGATGCAAGTCGTTGAGCTGCTGGGCGTTCTGTTTCTGTCGCAAATCAGCGATAATCGGCTCAACCTTGGCAAACTGCATCTGGTAGACCGATTCTTTTGGATTATTCAGCAAATAGAGATGAAAATCGAACACCTCATCAATCTTGTTGGTAAGCGATACCAAATGGCCTCGCTGCTCAATTCTCTCCTCCACCATCTGGTCAGTCAGGCCGGAATACCACTGGCGCACTTCGTTCCGCACAGTCAAATCCGACGGATATTTCGGCAGCAACTGGCTTTCGATAAGACTTTTGTCGCACTTGCAAGCACGTATAAGGTCTTCAATCTGAAACATATACAAGAAATACTCGCAGATGTTTTCCTTCTTTTTCTGATATGCTACAAACACAGTTTAAAGTTTAATGTTTAGTGTTAAATGTTTAGTATTCAATGCTTAAATGACTCTATCATCATTAATCATTCATCATTAATCATTCTATCTTTCAATCAGTTATTCATTCTATCTTTCAATCAGTTATTCATTCAATCAATTAATGTTTACCAGCTTCCACTGGCACCGCCGAAATTGCCCGCCGCAAAGTCGCTCAACCCCTCTCCGCCTCCGAAGCCGCCCATATTGGAGTCTTTCTTGCGTCCACGGGTGGTGTAACGGTCATCGAGAGCCAATACCAATGTTATCACGAGGCCTGCCAGCAACAGGAACACGACAATATAAAACTTCAGGATGAAAGAGCCATTCCCTTCGTTTTTCTGGTTCTTCACATTATATCGTGTGAGCGCCATACACTCATCGACAGCGGCGTCAATTCCCTCATACACATAACCTTTGCGGATTTTCGGAATCATTATTTGGTCGATGATTTGCTTGCATTTCAACGAAGGAATAAGCGGCTCGATGCCATAGCCCAGCTGAATTGTAATCTCGCCCGGGCCTATATCGTTACTTTCCTTATAAACAATGACAATGCCTTTTTTGAAGCCTTTCTGCCCGATTTCCCATCCCTTTCCCAACCGCTGTCCAAACTCACCAATGCTATAGCCATACAAATTGGGTGTGGTGTAAACCAGAATATCGACCGATGTCTGCTTGCTGAATTTGAACAGTTTAGCCTCAAGTGTCGTGCGCTCTTCGTCGGTGAAGATGTAAGCTCGGTCAGCCACAAGCGTAGGCACAGGCGGTTTCTTGAAATCACGATTGCAGGCTAAAAAAGTGACACTGACGGCTAAAAGCGTGATTATGAACAATATCCTTCGCATAGAGAGTTACTGGTTTTCTCTTTCGTTGAATGATATTTCGTTGCTTAGTTCATTTACATCGTCAGCCTGATAAGGGAAATGCTTTTTCAACTGCTCGCCTGCCATACGTATTCCGTCGGTCACTCCTTCCGTGAAAAGACCTTGGGCGAACAACTCGGTCATATGTTTTTCAATGTCGTTCCAAAAGCCTTCGGGCACCTTGGCGTTGATGCCACAATCGCCTATAATGGCAAACTGACGGTCGGACACGGCCATATAGAACAGCACGCCGTTGCGCAGCTGTGTGCGTTGCATTCCGAGTTTGTCAAAGACACGGGCGGCACGCTTCATTACATCGCCGTGGCAACGCATTTCGACGTGCAGGCGAATTTCGCCCGAAGTACACTTTTCGGCCTCCTCTATCGCACTGATAATAAGTTTCTTCTGCTCATCAGAAAAAAAGGTTGAAGCACGCATATTAATTCAGAATTTTGAATTTAGGATTTAGAATTCAGAAGTTAGAAGTTATTAATTACGAATTACGATTCATTTTCAGCGTGTTAAACAAAACATTCTTAACAGCGAAGCGACTAAACTTCTAAACTCTAAACATTAATCATTATTTAAAACTTCACTTCTGGTGCTTTCTCGGTGCCAGGTTGCGCCACAAAATAAGCCTTCTTCTCGAAGCCGCGGTTGTTGGCCACAATCGAAGCCGGGAACTGACGGATGTAGGTGTTGTAAGCGCGGGCTACCTCGTTGAACTTGCGGCGCTCAACGGCGATGCGGTTCTCCATTCCTTCAATCTGCGCCTGAAGCTCGCTGAAGTTCTGGTTTGCCTTCAAATCGGGATAGCGCTCAACCACCACCAGCAAGCGCGACAAAGCCGAACTCAAATTACCCTGTGCCTCCTCAAACTGCTGAAGCGACTCGGCATCAAGTTTCTCAGGATTGATGTTGACACTCGACGCTTTGGCTCTGGCTTCAACCACATCGGTAAGAGCGGTTTTCTCATGTTCGGCATAGCCTTTAACGGTTGCCACAAGGTTCTGAATCTTGTCGGCACGACTCTGATATACGTTCTCAACTTGAGACCAAGCCTCGGCAACACTCTCATCGAGCCGTATAATCTCATTTCCAGTTCTGATATACCAACTGATGATTGCGATGATAAACAGTATAACACCACCTAAAATCAAATAACCCTTCTTATTCATAACTTATTGTTTTTATAATATTTACGATAAACAAATTGGGCAAAATCGCCTTTAATTAACCTTGTAAAGGTAAAACAAAATCCAAAATAGGCGCTGTGAACTTTTATTTCAATTTTTTTCATTTTTTCTGTAACCCCGAAAAAAATCTTTACGTATAAGGGCACGCTTTGTGAAACAAAAACAAAATAAATGCGTTAAAAACATCGATTTTTGCAATCACTGACAACACATTTTATATATGTTTGCACGCAAAAGCAAAAGATACCTAAATAATACATAATGAGACAATTAAAGATTACAAAATCAATCACCAACCGTGAGAGCGCGTCGTTGGACAAGTACCTTGTTGAGATTGGAAAAGAGCCGCTTATCACTGTTGAAGAGGAAGTAGAACTGGCGCAACGAATCAAAAAAGGCGACACCGCCGCACTAGAAAAACTGACAAAAGCAAATCTGCGTTTTGTAGTGTCGGTAGCCAAACAATATCAGAATCAAGGACTTAGTCTTCCCGATTTGATTAACGAAGGAAACCTTGGACTTATTAAAGCCGCTCAAAAATTTGACGAGACACGCGGTTTCAAATTCATATCGTATGCCGTGTGGTGGATTCGTCAGTCGATTCTGCAAGCCATTGCCGAACAGTCGCGCATTGTCCGTCTGCCGCTTAACCAGATTGGCTCGCTTAACAAGATAAACAAGACATCGTCGAAATTTGAGCAGGAAAACGAGCGTATGCCGTCGCCTGAGGAGATAGCAAGTCTTATGGACATTCCAAAAGAGAAAATTGCTGACACAATGCGTGTTTCGGGCCGCCACGTTTCAATCGACGCTCCGTTTGTCGAGGGCGAGGACAACAGCCTTCTCGATGTGCTGCAGAACGATGACAGCCCTGTTGCCGACAACGGATTGATTCTGGAGTCGCTCAGCAACGAGATTCAGCGCACACTTTCAACTCTTGCCGACCGTGAACGCGAGGTGGTTTGCCGCTTCTTCGGTTTGGGCTGCTCCGAGATGACTCTTGAAGAGATAGCTGAGGAGTTTGGTCTGACACGTGAGCGTGTACGCCAGATTAAGGAAAAAGCAATCCGCCGCTTGCGTCAATCGTCACGCAGCAAAGGTCTGAAAGCTTATTTGGGATAAGAGAAGTTTTGTTTTCATAGTTTGATAATAGCGATGCAGTTTTTTAAGCTGTGTCGCTTTTCTTTTAAAACGTAAACTAAAACATAAAACTAAAACCTTTCAACTTTACACATTACTCTTTACCATTAGCGCAGCAATAGTTATGGAACAAAAGATTTTGAAACTTGATGTGCCATTTGGCGAGAAAAAAGTGCTGCTTCACGCCTGCTGCGCGCCATGCTCGTCGGCTATTGTGGAGTGCATGCTGAAGAACGACATCAAACCGACAATATTCTATTGTAATCCAAACATTTACCCGCAAAGCGAATACCTAATCCGCAAAAACGAATGCACCCGATTCGCACAGGATTTAGGCCTCGAAATAGTTGATGACGACTACAACCACGACCAATGGTTGAAAACCGCCCTTCCACTTGCCGACGAACCCGAACGCGGCCAACGCTGCCTTCAGTGTTTCAAACACCGACTGTTACGCACGGCGCAATATGCCATGCAAAACGGATATCGGATTATCACCACCACTTTGGCGTCGTCGCGGTGGAAAAGCCTTGAGCAGATTAACGAAGCCGGCGAATGGGCCGCAGCACAAACTGGAGTCACTTTCTGGACTCAAAACTGGCGTAAGGGCGGTCTGAGCGAACGCCGTACGGCAATAATCAAACAATACAATTTCTACGAGCAGAAATACTGCGGCTGCGAGTTCAGCATGAAAAAAGGGGAAGTTTAGCCTCCCCCCTATTTTTTAGTGTTAGTGTTATAGTTATCGTCTTTTAGTTCTCGTTCAAACTAACAACCACCATTTCCGGATGACACGTGGTGCGGATTGGCGGCCCCCAAGTGCCATAACCCGACGACACATAATAATTTGTATTGCCACGCCGATGCTGACCAAAGGAACACTCGTACATGGCTGTTGTTATCTTGTTTCCCGGCCAAAGCTGCCCATAGTGCGTGTGCCCCGAAAGCTGCAAATCGATGCCGGCTTGTTCGGCCTCCTCAAGATGAAACGGCTGGTGGTCGAGCAGAATCGTATAATTGGCACTATCAGCCTGTGCCACAAGATTTTCCACCGAAGAACGGCCTCCTTTGGCACGAATAGCAGAGAGGTCGTCGCGGCCAAGGATTGAGACACCGCAAGGCAGATTTACAACACTGTCGCACAGCACGTTAACACCGTTTTGACGCATAAACTGCAAAGCCGAAGCCGCATCACCAATATATTCGTGATTGCCGGGAATAGCAAAAATGCCGTATCGGCTGTTGACTGATTTCAATATCTCGGCTGCCCGGCTGCGGAAAACAGGCGTTGGGTCGCCGTCAAAAAAATCGCCTGCAATGAGCACAAAATCAACATTTTCGGCATTTATGCGTTTGGCAAGCCGCTCAAAATAGCGGTCGCTGTTTATCATTCCAAGGTGAACATCGCTTATGAGCACAAAACGGACTGGCTCGGCAATATTTTTTTCTGTCTTGAATGTCAACGCTTTACGAATAGGAAAATGTGCATTAAGATAGCCCGCCACAATCACCACAGCGACAGCCGCACCACAAACCATACTGAAAATGCGTCCCTTATCGTTTCCCAGCTGATAACGGAATGTCAGCCATTCAGCTTTGAAAATCAATAAATTAATCAAACGAGCAACATCAACAGCCAAAAAGATTAGAAAACTGTAGAGCAGCACGGCCATAGCCCACGAGCCGACAACTATAAAAGGCTTTGCTACAATAAGTTGCCCGTTTCTCTGGAAATAACTGCCTATTACGTAAGCGAAAATTATTGTAAAAAAAGCCGCAAAAGCTGTCCAACCACGCCACGACGAAAAGTCAGGCAGCAACGGACGGAAGCGCATAAAGACATAAAACGCCGCACCGCCAAAAATCAAGAATATCGGTATTAGGAAACGCCACATCAGCAATTCAATATTTTATCGACAATAGCATTGGGCCTAATCTGTGTTAGGCACTGGTATTCGTCTGATTGTCTGCACTTTTTGTTACCATAGATTGAGCACGGACGGCAAGGCATCGACACTTGCACAGCATCGGACTCGCTCTGCCTGTAACCCAGGAATCCCGCCGCCGGATGCGTTGCGCCCCAAACCGACACAGCCCTGACGCCCACAAGCGACGCAAGGTGCATATTGGCGCTGTCCATAGAGAGCATACAGTCAAGTTTTGATATCAACAGAAGTTCGTTTCCGATGCCCCCCAACTTGCCGGCAACACTTACAACATCTTTGTATTTCGACTGCCAGCCCTCAAGCACGCTCCTCTCCTTCTCACCCGCACCGAACAAGAAAACCCGGCAGCCACGCTCCGACAGCCGCGCAACCACATCTTCGGTCTTTTCCAACGGCAGAATTTTGCCTTTGTGCGCGGCAAACGGCGCCACTCCAACCCATTTCTGAGTTTTTTCGCCGGTTATCGTTCTAATAGCGTCGGGCAGTTCATTGCCGGCACCGCAAAAAACCGAAGTGAAGTTTATTTCGAAATCGAAACCGAGCCTGCCAAGCACGTTACAATAACGTTCGACAGTGGTTATCAACGGTTTACACCTCTCCGCTCCTAACCTTGCAAGGCGCTTTTTCTCCAACCGACCTTTGTCAATCTTTTCGGTTTTGACACCCGACAATCTGCTTCTGAATCGCAAATATTTCGTTCTCAACACATCGTGCAAATCGGCGTATGCATCGATATTCAACGCCTTAACCTCGGCAAAAAGACGGTTCAAGCCCGAAAAACCTTTGTAATCGTTTTTCAAATCGACGCCTATAAACCGCACATTCTTAGGACAATGCGCGAACATGGGCGCAAAATTTTTGCGGCTAAGAAAAAATATCTCCACATCGGGAAATTGTTCAGCAAGCGACCATACAACCGGCACGCACATTGCCACATCTCCCATTGCGGAAAAGCGAGTCAGCAGCAAACGCTTGATTGTCATTGTTTTGTACCGTATAGAACAGGGTTCAGATTGGGGTCGTTATACATCTTCATTTGTTTGTATACTTTCATGTATTTGCGCCCCGCAACAATATCGTCAAGAAGCTGGTCGATAGCGCCGCCAAGGTCTTTTTTCTGCTCCAAAAGAACATTCAATTTATTCTGGCACTGCGCTTTATGCTCGGCAGAGACATCGGTACGGCCAACCTGCTCCTGCATGTGGTAAATCTTAAGCGAAAGGATGCTGTAGCGGTCAACCGCCCAAGCCGGTGACTCGGTGTTGATTGTAGCGCCCGGTTGTACTTTCACATCTTTGTATTTGTCAAGGAAATAGCTGTCAATCAGCTCTACAAGGTCGGTACGGTCCTGATTGCTCTTATCGATACGGCGTTTGATTTTCAGAGCCTCAATCGGGTCAATCTCCGGGTTACGGATAATATCCTCCAAGTGCCATTGAACCGTATCAATCCAGTTTTTCAGATAAAGATAATACTCTATCGTTTTGATTTCAAACGGATTGGCTATCGGTGTATCAACATCGTCCTTTTTATGATAATCGGCTATCGACTGCTCAAAAATCTTCCAAGATAATTCTGTGAATGTCATATTTCTATTTTTTAGTTATAAATAATAGGTGCAAACATAGGAAAAATGATACTATTGCAAAAAAATAGCTTTTATGAAACTGAAAATTCTTACAGCGGCAATGCTGCTATCGACAAGCCTTTTCGGGCAGAAACCGCTCACTTTGGAAGTAACCGTCCCTGGCAGTCCCCAATTTGTTGAACATTACAACTCCCCCGCACGCGGACAGTTTGCCGGAAAATCCGATGTTTTTGTCAAAAATGACAAAGACGGTTTTCACGTTGGCTCAACTGTAATTGCACGGCAACAAATTGCTAAAATACTGACCAACAATTTAAAACCCACATTTAGCTACATTGCCGAATGGCAGGACACCGAAAACGCATGGGTATGCGCACAAAACGGTAATCTATATCTTATCAACCTGACAAACAACACGTTGACAGACTCAATAACGAATATCGTTTCCGAGGGTAATCTCGACATTGCACCCGATTTTGCGCACGCTACATTCTCCGTCGGCTCAAGCCTTTATGTAGCCAGCCGCAATGGTAGCCGAAGAGTGAACGCAGATTCTCTGCCGGGCGTGGTGTACGGCAAGGCGGTGCATCGCAATGAGTGGGGCATCGACGGCGGCACATTCTGGTCGGAAAGCGGACGGTTGCTGGCCTTCTACCGTATGGACGAGAGTATGGTTGGCGAATACCCGATTGTGGACATCACCGAGCGTGAGGCCTCTGTCAAACCTATCCGCTACCCAATGGCCGGCGAAGCGAGCCACGAAGTGCAAATCGGCATTTACAACACTGAAAATCAAAGCACTATCTATCTAAAAACTGCATCGCCGGTGAACCGTTTTTTCACCAACATTGCGTGGTCACCCGATGACAAATTCATTTTAGTTGCCGAGCTGAACCGCGAGCAGAACCACCTGTGGCTGAACATCTATAATGCGGCCGACGGCTCGCTTGTCAAAACTCTTTTCGAGGAGGAGAACACCGAATGGGTTGAGCCGTGTTTTACTCCGCTGTTCATCAGCAACAGTCAGTTTGTATGGGTGAGTGAGCGCGACGGGTTCAAGCATCTATATCTTTATGACACAAACAAATCGACCTGCAAGCAACTCACTCGCGGCAATTGGTGCGTGACCGACGTTTACGGCTGCAATCGCGCAAGCGGCGAGATATTTTTCCAGGCAAACGCCGAGGGCTACCTGACGCGCGACATCTACAAAGTCTCGCCGAAAGGAAAAACAACTCGGTTGAGCAACGGCTACGGTGTCCACACGGCGCGGTTCAGCAAGGCGTGCAGCCGCTTTGTCGATGATTTTTCGGCACCCGACTACGCCATTTTGAGCACACTGCGCAACGCTGCCGACGGCAAGGTCATCGACACGCTGAAAAACGTCCGGAACACCTACGAGGGCTACACGCTGCCAATATTCAAAACCGTGAGTCTGAAAAGTGCCGACGGCCGTTTCGACCTTTGCGGACGGCTGATTCTGCCCGCCGATTTCGACTCCACAAAGACCTATCCTGTAATCGATTATATGTACGGCGGACCGCACTCTCAACTTGTTGACGCGAGCTGGCTCTATGGCGCGTCGACGTGGAAAATGTACTTTGCGCAACAGGGCTACATTGTGTTTACGATGGACAATCGTGGCACCGAAAGCCGCGGCGTGGAGTACGAGCACTGCATCCACCGCCAGCTGGGCACCTGCGAGATGGAAGACCAGATGGTCGGCATCAACTACCTGAAAAGCCTGCCGTATGTTGACACCACACGCATCGGCATCCACGGCTGGAGCTTTGGCGGATTTATGACCATATCGATGATGCTCAACCACAACACCGAATTTAAAGCGGGCGTGGCGGGCGGCCCCGTTTGCGACTGGAGCCTCTACGAAGTGATGTACGGCGAGCGCTATATGGACATGCCGCAGGAAAACCCTGACGGATACGCGCGTAACTGCGTGGCTGACAGCATCGGACGGCTGAACGGCCGTCTGCTGGTGATTCACGGCGACATCGACCCTGTGGTGGTTTGGCAGAACAGCCTGCGCTTGCTGCAGAATGCCGTCGAGGCGGATGTGCTGGTCGATTACGCTGTCTATCCGCAGCACGAGCACAACGTGATTGGCCCCGACCGCGTGCATCTTTTCAAGCGGATTCTGCAGTACTTCGATGATTTTCTAAAATAATTGACTGACTAATTGATTAACTGATTGATTGAAAACAGGGATTTTAATTAAACATGTTCAACTTTTAGAAATTCGATTCAAACCTTACTCATTAATCTTTAATCATCAAACATTACCAGAACCTCTTGCAAATTCAAAATCAATCTGTAATTTTGCGGCTCGTTTTAAACAAATAAAAATTTAAATTTATGTCAAACAGTTACGAAACCGTTTTCATTGCAAATCCCGTTTTGTCTGCACCACAGATGAAGGAAGCGGTTGACAAATTCAAAGGCGTTATCACCGATATGGGAGGTGAAATCGTTTACGAGGAGGACTGGGGCCTC
>JAFZWI010000047.1 GCA_017617355.1 Salinivirgaceae bacterium
GCGTTTTTCGGCACATACAAATCGGCTGCCAGCGTAATGCCGTATCGGTTGTGGAAAGTGATTTTGCTATGGTTTACCTTGTCGCTTTGCGCGAAAACTTTGTCCCATTCCTGTGTGAGTTGCAATTCTTGTGTGTTCATTGTCTTGTCGGTTTTTTGTTGCGAGCATCCCGTTAGTACGGCAATACACGCATCAGTTAATACTAAATTCTTCATTTCAAATACGTTTTGAATTTTCACTGACACAAAAATATGCCACAATCAAGGGACTGAAGGTATCTGAATCTCGGAAAGAATTACCCCGATTTAGGAAAAACAAAAAACCGCCCAATTCGAGCGGCTTTAAACTTGTATTGCACTGAATATCACTATTTCAGCATCGCCTCAATCTCCGATTCCATATCCTCGGGCTTTGCCACGGGCGCGAAACGTTTGATAACAGAGCCGTCTTTCGAAATCAGGAATTTGGTGAAGTTCCAGCGGATTTCGCCGTCTTTGCGGCCGTCGGAACGGCTCAAACTGTCAACCATTTTCATCACGGCTTTGTCTTTCAGGCCGCTGACATCCTCATCGGGCACTTGTTGGGTAAGATAGCCGAAGATTGGGTGGGCGTTCTCGCCAAACACATCGACTTTCTTCATCAGCGGGAAGGTGACGCCGTGGTTGATACGGCAGAACTCGGCAATCTCCTCGTCGGTGCCAGGCTCTTGGTGCTTGAATTGGTCGCACGGAAAGCCGAGAATGACAAGTCCGCTGTTTTGATATTTTTTGTAGAGAGCCTCAAGCCCGTCGTACTGCGGTGTGAAGCCGCATTTCGACGCGGTGTTGACAATCATCAGCACCTTGCCGCGGTACTGCGCCATATCCACCTCTTCGCCCTTGTTGTTCAGGGCTTTAAAATCGTAAATTGTTGCCATATTGATATTGTTTTGTGCCGATATTGTATTCATAATCAATAAACTAAAGATTGTTAATGCTATCTGTTTCATTGTTTTTGTGATTTGATAAAGCAGTAGGTATTCAACTGCTGCATATAAAATATTATTTATTTAAGCCGGCTTTTATGTATAAATCCCCTCTGCTCATCATATACTCTTACAACTTCCGCCCAGTTTGAATCTTCAATCCAATAGACACTAACTTTCTTATCCTGTGGTAAAGTATATAATATCTCTGAACTTGCAGAAGGTTCTTTCCTGACATTTACAAAACCATCCGGGTCATTAACTATTTTCTTTTCAACAATTATCTTCTTCTTTATATCTACTAATCTTAAATACCCATCTGGCTCAAGTTTCAACACATATCTGTTCGCCCAATTAGGATTAACATACTCTTCCACTTCTTTTTCTTCTTCATCATCATATACAGAATGTCTGTATGCATTCAAGTCGTATATATAAATAGTCTTATCCTTCTCTATAATTGGATACCTGTTATTTTCTGATATGTTAACACCAGAAAGCATTTGTTGGGTTGACCTCTGGAAAGTAAGCAACTGATCATATGCAACTCCCAAACCATCGGGGTTAGCCGGTCTATAAAGAAATCTCAAATGAATAGCTACAACATCATTAGGCAACTCAATCTTTGCTAAAGCATATATAAACTTTGTCAATTTAATGCCATCTCCAATATCTTCAAAATCGTTACATCTCATCATAAAATCAGAAGATATGTAATCTCCTTCCTTCTTAAAATGAGGTGGGGGCGTTTTCATATTATAAAGAGCATCAAATTGCTCATTCTTAATATGGTTATAGACATTCTTTGGGCCATTTTGAGGTTCCTCATACCATATATTTCTATTATACTCTTCTTCAGATAATGGAGGAGGCAAAGTTCCTTTGATAAACAGTTGATTTATGTCCATCCACTCTATCGTAGGAATCTTTTCAAGAAATCTCTCAAACTCCTGCTGCATTTGGGTTTGTGACTTTACGCTTAAACTTGCTAACAACAGCAAACTCAAAATAGCAATGTTTAGTTTTTTCATATTAATGTTATTAATGAGACATTACTTTATCAAGGAAATTTCCCTGATTATTAACAACTTCGGACAAATATACGAATTTATTCCGTACGTACGTCCTTCAGTTCAAGTTTGTAGCAGACGCATTCGGCGTCGCGGTAGAACTCGGTGGCGCCCCAGCGCTGCCAGTATTGGTGGGTTTTCAGGCGGTGAAGCACGGGAATGAAAAGAAAATCGTAGCGGGCTTTCAGTTCGGGCAAAATCGACATTAACATATTATAGTTCAGGCGTGAGCCGCGATATTGCTCGGCAACAATGAACGAGAAAACGGCGGTGTAGCGGCGGGCGTTCAAGGTGGCAAGCAAGTCGGGGGCGTCGGTGGTTATCTGCGGCACCTCGTCTTGAATGCGGTAATCACTCATATTCAGCAGGCCGACAACCTGCCCGTCGGCATCCAAAGCCTTGACACTCAATGGCCAGTTGAAATGCAGAGTGCGCACCCATTGCTCAACTTCGGTGCGGCTGAAACCGTATTGCCGCACCATCCAATCGATTGTCAAAGGCGCATCGGCGGGGGTCATCCGTTCTAAAACGTAAGATTTTCTGACGATTATCTTGTTGTAAGTCAGCAACATCTCGGGGTGGTATGACGATTTTGACTTGCGAAGGCCCTCGATTCCCATATCCTCCTCGCGGTTCAGATAAACGAACTGTTCGGACAAATGCTCGGCAAATTGCTGATTGATAATGGCGAAAGCGCCCTCAACACGGCGGTCGGCTTTCTCAACGCAGACATCGAAAGTGTCGTTGGTGACGGCTGTTCCGTAGGTAAAAGCCACCATCCGCCCGTCGGCGAAAATGCATCCGCCAGTCATTTTCAGCGCGTCCCAATTGGCAAAAACCGTCTCCATCACACGCTGTTCGGCGGCAATGGTTCCGCCGTTCGCCTCTTTCTCCTCGCGCCACAGAGCCGAAAGGCGGCGGCACTCGTCGAAAAGTTCGGGCGTGAGTTGTCGGTACTCAAAATCGGGGTGCTCGGCGCGGAAGCGTTTGACGTGGTTGCGCTTGGCTTGGTAGGCTCCGCCCTGA
>JAFZWI010000048.1 GCA_017617355.1 Salinivirgaceae bacterium
GCGCCGTATGGACGACGTGGCCGAAAAGGGCAATGCGGCACACTGGAAATACAAGGAATCGGGCAAGGACGAGTCGCACGACCAATGGTTGAGCAACATTCGCGGCATTCTCGAGAGCAAAGACGGCAGTTTCGACAGCGAACTCGACGGCAGCGGCCTGCAATTGAAAACAGCTAACATCTTCGCCTTCACACCGCAGGGCGACATCATCAAACTGCGGCAGGGCGCCACAATACTCGACTTCGCCTACTCAATCCACAGCAACCTGGGCAACACCTGCACCGGCGCGCGCGTCAACGGCAAGATTGTGCCAATCAAATACCAACTCTCAAACGGCGACACGGTTGAAGTTCTGACATCGAAAAACCAACGGCCGAACCTTGAGTGGCTCAACATAGCCGTGAGTCCGCGCATCAAGGCACGCATACGCCGCTCTATCAACGAAGAAGTGTTCCGCCACGCCGAAATGGGCAAGGAAATGCTCGAGCGCAAGGTGTCGCAGCTGAAGATAGAACTGAACGACCAGACTATCCTTCAAATGATTACGCGCTTCAAATACAAGCACGCTCTCGACTTTTATCAGGATATTGCCGACGAGAAAGTTGACCTGCACGCTGTGCGCGATTATCTGCAAACACTGGCTTCCGGCACTGCCGAACATCCTGTTGAACAGCCGGTCAGCAATACCGAATACACCGCCCCCGTTGAGTCGGACGACTCGCTCATCATCGACCGCGACCTTGTGAACATCGATTACAAGCTGGCGCAATGCTGCCACCCCATTCAGGGCGACAAGATTTTCGGCTTTGTGACCGTGGACCGCGGCATTCAGATTCACCGAATGGGCTGCCCCAACGCCAAAGACCTGCTCACCCGCTACCCTTACCGCATTGTCAAGGCACGCTGGAACGACAACGAGCGGCAGTCGGTCTTCAACGCCGACATAATTATCACAGGCATAGACAAACTGGGCGTTGTGAACCACATCACCGAAGTGATTGCCAAAAACGAGACATCGAGCCTGCGCTCGCTCAAAGTGAACTCGAAGGACGGCATCTTCAAGGCCTACATATCGGTGCTTGTCGGCAGCACCGAACAACTCGACGCACTGCTACTGAGCATCGGTAAAATCAAAGATGTGGTAAGGGCGGAAAGGGTGGAAAGATAGTGAGAATTAGAGAATTAGAGAGTTAGAGTTTGGGAATTACTATTCGTAATTCTGAATTCGTAATTCATAATTATTCCACTGCGTATCCGTCGCTACCGGCACTACGGATTGGAATGGCGAACATTATTGAATATGTGAAGCCGCCAGTGAACTGATAATACCCTTTGCCGAAGCCCGGCACAATGTACGGAGTCATATTATCATAGCTTGTGTGGGCAAACATAGCCTTGGCACGAGCGGCCACTCCAAGATACAGATTCTTAAATATTTCGGCTTTTGCGCCAACCACAAGTTCGCCCCAAGTGGCCGACAGCTTTCGCGACTCTATACAATCCTCCACATCGCCTATCGTGCCACTGCGCATTACCACACGCGGTAGTTCGTGGCTGAAACTACAGTGAGCCATACGCACACCAAGGTAGAATATGTCGCGGTCAAGACGGTGCTGGTATTTAAGCACATTGTAATCGAAACCTATACGGCCGTAAACGCCGTCCATTTTATAGTTCAGACTGTCGGTATTGTGCTTTATCCATTGCGAGCCCACCTCAACCACCGGAAACCAATTGTAATGCAACTCACCGTCGAGGGAAAACTCCATACCGTGCGAGCCAACCTCGCCCACCAAAGGCAAGGCAAACCTTGACAAATCGCAACCTGCGCGCACGAACATCTGGCGACGAGGCATATCGTCGGCTTCCGATTCCTGCGCATTGGCGGCAAGGCCTGCACACACCAGTATTATGTTAAAAAAATATTTTAGCGTGCACTTCATATTCCTCATCAACCTCTGTGGTGTAATAATGCAGCGAATCGACGGACATTTGATAGTCAACGGCCTCCACGCCAATCTTCCGCCAAACGGTATCGACAACAGTTATCATTTCGTCAATCAGTGTGCTGTCAACCGCCAGTCCTAGCGAGTCGTAGGTGTATTTATAATAGGTTTTATTGGTCTCGAAAGTGTCGAGAATAATCTCATAAACAGGCTCCACTCCCGACATTGAGAAAAGCGTGTAACCAAGGTTTCGAAAACAGTAGAACGGACCACACTCCAAATTGGTAATGGTCAGCTCAGGCTCCGATGTTATGCCTAAAACGCTGTTTTCCTTTTCAATAGCTGTAGTTGTAATACCGATAAGAGTGAACTGTACAAATGTGGTGTCAGTTTCGATGTTGAGCGGAATTTTTACTGTTGCGGGCAACCCTGCACCCATATACAGCACACTGTCGATGTCGGGCAAATAGATGATTGTGGAATCGATTTTCTTGCCTGACAAATGCGACAACTGGCAGTGCAACGGCGGAAATTGCTCCGTGGCGCACTCTGGCGGTTCGTTGTTGCAGGCGCCCATAAGCGCAAGCACCAATGCCGCTGTCGTTATCCTGTTAATCGTTTTCCTCATACGGGCAAAAGTAATAATCAATCGCTCTGTCTGACAATAATCGGAATATAAGTTTTGCTTGGAATGGTAAGCGGTATCGACTCGGTTGAGACATTACCCGCATCGAGGCCCCACGCCGACACATCGGTCAGGCCCAAGCGCTTGATTGGGTAATAAAGCATAAGCACAAACCGCTCAATGAAAGCCAAATCGGCCTGTTTGGGCACGCGCCGCTCAATATGTATGATACGGAAATCGGCCGGAACGCTGTGCTTGCGCAACGACGGGTAGCTACTCCGCAAATCAAGCCCCTCCTCGCCCAAATGGTAAACCACTTGCTTGAAATAGTCGTAAATGCGAGGCTGAATCTTGAATCCAAGGAAGAAATCGACGCGGATAATCTTGTTCGGCACAAGATGCTCAACCTTGTACTCTAGCGTGTACGGCGTGTCCAAAATATCGACGTGCAGAAGCCAATAAACATCAGCACGCTTGGGTTCGCGGTGTATAATACTGTCTATGACTTTCGCCTCAATATCGGTGCGGAAATTGGCGTGCGTGGTGTAAACCAGATTGGTGGCATACTTCGGAATGCTGTCATCCTCGCTAATATCTTTTATAACAGGCAGATAGTCGGCAATCTTTGAGAATGTGATGAACCGGTTACGGATGCGGCGGCCTGTAAACAGAATAATCATTATGAAAGCCAGGAATGCGGCTATGAGCGCTGTAAACCAAGCGCCTCGGCTGAATTTGTGGACATTGGCTATGAAGAACGAACCTTCGACAACCAAATAGCTGACCGCAAAAAGCGCTATCGCCCAATTTGGCGTGTGTTTCTGATGCAAATAGAAGACTACCAGTGTTGATGTCATCAGCATAGTAATGGTTACGGTGAAACCGTAAACATTCTGCAAAGCCGCCGAATTGCGGAAGTAAAATACTGAGAACAAGCAACAAGCATAAACCGCCCAGTTTATTGTCGGCACGTACATCTGCCCTATGACCTGCGACGGATATTTGATTCGGATTTTAGGCCAGAAATTAAGCGAAATAGCCTCGCTGATAAGCGTGTAAGAACTTGTTATTGAGGCTTGACACGCCACAATGGCCGCCATTGTAGCAAGCACAATGCCAATAGGCAGAAACCACTCGGGCATAATGGCATAAAACGGATTGACACCCGCCTGCAAGCTTCCGGCATTGCAGATAATCCACGCGCCCTGTCC
The DNA here is from genome assembly GCA_017617355.1 of Salinivirgaceae bacterium. GTDB lineage: Bacteria > Bacteroidota > Bacteroidia > Bacteroidales > SZUA-534 > RUG13583. The sequence goes on from JAFZWI010000048.1 coordinate 3,783, forward strand.
CATATAATTGAGAATGAGCATTGTCTTGACAAACGCCCAACTGCCCTGTATGTTTTTCAATCCGCAGTGCCCCAAATCGGTATAGAGCGATTCGGCTCCTGTGGTACAAAGAAAAATGGCTCCAAGCAACAGAATTCCAGCCGGATGCGCCATAAGCAACTTTATTCCATAATACGGATTGAAGGCTTTAAGGACTATCGGCGCATCAATCAGATTTATAAGTCCAAGAACACCTAAGGTACTGAACCACAGAAGCATTATCGGACCAAACGAACGGCCTACCGCATTGGTTCCGAATTGCTGTATGAAAAACAAAAACGTGATGATGACAATGCTGATTGCAAGCACCGGCAGATGCGGATTCAGCATTGATAGTCCCTCAACCGCCGACAGCACTGTGATTGACGGAGCTATCACTCCGTCGGCAAGTAGCGAGCTGCCGCCTATTATGGCTATCAGAAACAGCTTGCGGTGGTGCTTGCGCAGTAATGCGAAAAGCGAGAAAATGCCACCCTCACCGCGGTTGTCGGCACGCAAAGTGATGAACACATATTTTACTGTCGTTTGCAATGTCAGCGTCCAGACTATGCACGACAAAACACCGATTATGGTGTCGGCATCAACAGTGCCAATAGCGGACAAAACCGCTCTGAACACATACAAAGGCGATGTGCCTATGTCGCCGAAAATGATACCCAAAGCGACAATGGCGCCCGCAAAAGTGAAATTGTTTATTTTAGTTGTACCCCCATTCATATCGGCTGCAAATATAGTTATAAGTTGAGATGTTGAGACGGACAGATAGATTATGGTTTAATAGTTTAACAAATCATTGCGTCCTGCATACCGCCCCTCTTTTCAAACGTTAACAAAACGTTAAACCCCCGTTAATTTTTGTTAATAGGTGTCAGCCCTATCAAATGTTTTATCAAATTTGCGCCGTTGACATAAGGTGAGTTCAAAAATTCACCGTTTGATTTTACAAAAATGGAATTAATTAAACTTTTCGGAGCTTTTTGTTTTCTTTCGGCATCTTGCCAACTTCTGTTCAGTTACGATGCCCGCATCGTGCCTTCACGTCAGCCGTCAATCTGCTCGAAACAAATTCAAAAATCTCTCGAAATCAATTTTTAGAACACACCTTAAAAACAATAAGAAACCGAATAAATATTTATAAAAATTATGAGCGAAATTGTTGATATCAAAGAGCTTAACGACCGCATACAGCGCGAGAGCTCGTTTGTCGACCTTATCACACTTGAGATGAACAAGGTGATTGTTGGTCAGAAGCATCTGACTGAATGTCTGCTTATTGGCTTGCTTTCAGACGGACACATTCTTCTCGAAGGTCTTCCGGGATTGGCCAAAACATTGGCAATTAACACATTGGCGCAGACC
>JAFZWI010000049.1 GCA_017617355.1 Salinivirgaceae bacterium
GTTGAGGATGTAAAGCAGTTCGAAGGTTTCACGAGCGACCTTACCAACATTTCGAGCGTGACGGGAATGTACCAAAACTGGTTTCTCGATTACGCGTCGTATGTTATTCTCGACCGTGCCGTTCCGCACATCGACGACGGTCTGAAACCCGTGCAACGCCGCGTGCTTCACGCAATGAAGCGCATCGACGACGGCCGCTACAACAAGGTGGCCAACATTGTGGGACAGACAATGCAGTTCCACCCGCACGGCGACTCGAGCATCTACACCGCGCTTGTGGGTTTGGGACAGAAAGACCTTCTGATTGACTGTCAGGGAAACTGGGGCAACATTTTCACTGGTGACGGCGCAGCCGCACCGCGTTATATTGAGGCCCGATTGTCTAAATTCGCTCTCGACGTGGTTTTCTCGCCGAAAATCACCGAATGGCAACTCTCTTACGACGGCCGCAACCGCGAGCCAGTGGCGCTTCCTGTCAAATTCCCGCTTCTGCTTGCGCAAGGAGTTGAGGGCATTGCCGTTGGTCTGGCATCGAAAATTCTGCCGCACAACTTCAATGAACTTATCGACGCAAGCATTCTCTACCTTCAGGGCAAGCCGTTCGAACTTTATCCCGACTTCCCGACGGGCGGACTCATCGACGTGTCGCGTTACAACGACGGTCAGCGTGGCGGTGCCGTGAGAGTGCGCACTCGCATCGAGAAGGTCGATAACAAATCGCTGATGATTAAGGATGTGCCGTACGGAAAAAGCACGGCGTCGCTCATCGATACCATATTGAAAGCCAACGAGAAAGGCAAGATAAAAATCAAGAAGGTGGACGACAACACCGCCGCCGAAGTCGAGATTATGGTCTATCTGCAGCCTGGCGTTTCGCCCGACAAAACAATCGACGCGCTCTATGCCTTCACCGACTGCGAGATGTCGATTTCGCCCAACTGCTGCGTGATTGAGAACGACAAACCTTGCTTCCTTGGCGTTTCGGAGTTGCTGCGCCATTCGGCCGACCACACGGTGGAACTGCTTCGGCAGGAGTTGCTTGTGGAACTCGACGAACTTGAAACCGATTGGAATTTCTCGTCACTCGAGAAGTTGTTCATCGAACTACGGATTTACAAGGATAAAGAATATGAGACGGGCGAAAATTACGAGGTGGTAATCAAGCATATACGCAAGCGTATAGAGCCTTATACCGATAAATTCATCCGCCCCGTAACCGATGACGACATCCGTAAGTTGTTCGAAATCAAGATGCGCCGAATTCTGAAATTCTCAAGCGATGAGGCCGACGCTCATCTGCGCGATTTGGAGGCCAATATCGCTGAGGTTAAGAACAACTTGGAGCATATTATCGATTTCACAATCAATCATTTCCGTCAGATTAAAAAGAAATACGGCAAAGACCGCGACCGCAAGACTGAAATTCGCAGTTTCGACAATATTGAGGTGGCAAAGGTGGCCGAATCGAACCAAAAACTCTACTGCAACCGCGAGGAGGGCTTTGTCGGCACAGGCTTGAAGAAGGACGAGTTTGTGTGCGATTGTTCCGACATCGACGATATAATTATCTTCCGTGCCGATGGTAAATACTTGATTACCAAAGTGCAGGATAAGAAATTCGTGGGCAAGGACATTATCCACGTGGCTGTGTTCCGCAAAAACGACGAGCGCACAATCTACAACGCCATTTACCGCGACGGCAAAGAGGGCGCTGTCTATATGAAACGCTTTGCTGTTAAGGGAGTTACGCGTGACCGCGAGTATGATGTGACGCAGGAGAAGCCAGGCTCGAAAGTGCTTTATTTCACTGCCAACCCCAACGGCGAGGCCGAAACAGTGAAAATCTATCTGCGCCCGAAACCAGGAATGAAAAAACATATTTTTGAACTGGATTTCAGTAAGTTGATGATAAAAGGACGTCAGAGTCAGGGCAACATTCTGACGCGCCAGCAAGTGCACCGCATCGTGCTCAAGGAGTCGGGCGTATCCACTTTGGGCGGTCTGAAAATCTGGTTCGACGATGTTGTGATGCGCTTGAGCACCGACGAACGAGCCGTTTATGTGGGCGAATTCCGTGGCGACGACCGCATTCTGGTTATCACGCGCAGCGGCACCTACCAACTCACCAGTTTCGACCTTACAAACCACTACCCCGACGACGTGCTGCTCATCGAGAAGTACGTGCCTGGTAAGGTGTTTACGGCCGTATTCTGGGACGCAGGGCAGAACTTCTACTATATCAAGCGTTTCGAGATTGCCGAATCGAAGAAAACCGAACTCTTCATCAGCCCCGAGGAAGGCTCGCTGCTTGTGCTGCTCACAAGCCACCGCTGGCCGCAAATCCGCATAACCTTTGGCGGCAAGAATGCCGAGCGTCCTGCAGAAGATATCAATGTCGATGAGTTTATTGGCATCAAGGGTTTCTCGGCTAAAGGCAAGCGTCTGACAACCTTCGAGGTTAAGCACATTGAGGAGATTGAACCTATAAAAGAGGACGAACCGCTTGAACCAGAGGAAGATGAGCAGCCAGAGGAGATTGTTCCAACTGATACCGATGATAATTCTGGCGACGATATAGTTCCGCCAACAGGTTCAGGAGAGCAGATGTCGCTGTTTTAGAGGACGTTAAGAATATAGAACCTAATTCGAATCGATATGAAAATGAAACTATTAGCTGCTGTTTTCTTAATGCTTGCAGCCACATTTGCCGCATCAGCGCAAAATCATCAAACTTTTAAAGGCGTGCCAATTGACGGCAAGGCCAATGCTTTTATTAACCAACTTAAACACAAAGGCTTTCAGACAGTTGGCAAGTCGGATACTTTAATTGGCACCTTTGCCGGCTACAACGACTGTGAGGTAACAGTTATGACATCGGTGCAAACAGGCAACGTTTATGGTGTCAAAGTGCAAATTCCGATATGTCAGCCACTCGGGATTTATGCGGAGTATAAGAAACTGCACGCTGCGCTGACTGAAAAATATGGGAAACCGGTTAAAGAGGAGGTGACTCCTTATGAGAATGATTTTATTAAAACCCTTTATAAGTTGATTTATTCAGAATCGTATCCTACCAGTTGTGTTTTCGACACTGGTTGCGGTAATGTGACAATGGAAGTTGCTTGGATTGCCTCAGAATGTGGTGGAGGCTTCATCGTTATGACATACATCGACAATGCCAACGAAAACGTGCGTCGGCAAATAATTTACGATGATTTGTAAGCAACTTGCTAAAATTCAATCGTTTTCAGCAACTCAACGTACCCTTCAATTCCGCTTTCAATCTCGTTTACGGCGATGAACTCGTTGGCGGTGTGAGAGCGGGCAGAGTCGCCAGGGCCCATTTTTACTGTCGGGAATGCACCGCTAATCACTGCCTGGTCCGATGTGGTGGGCGAGAAGAACGTCTCGATGCCCAGTTTGTGAGCGGCCACAACAATGGGGTGCTGCTCGTCGATAGCAGAAGCGTTTTTGTTCAGTGAGCGCGGTGTTGCCACCGACTTGATGTGTTGCTGAATAATGTCCCAAGTCTGCTTGTTGCTGTATTTTTCGGTTGTGCGCACGTCAACAACAAACTTGCACGAAGCGGGAATCACGTTGTGCTGCGTGCCAGCCTGAATCTGCGTAACAGTCATTTTCACGTTGCCCAGCAGCGGGCTTTTCTCAGGAAATTGGTATGAATGAAGCCACTCAATATCCTTCATTGCAATGCTGATGGCGTTGATGCCGTCGGCGCGAGCGGCGTGGCCGGTTTTGCCTTCGGCTTCGCAGTCGAGCACTAGCAGACCTTTTTCGGCAATGGCCATTTTCATACCTGTGGGTTCGCCCACAATTCCGGCAGTTACCATTGTTTTTAGTTGAGGCAGAACCAGATACATTCCGTTCGGGCCGGATATTTCTTCTTCGGCCGAAGCCACAAACAAGCGGTTGTATGGCAGACCGGTGTTGTCAATGGCGATGAACGCGGCCAACAGCGAGACAAGACTTGCGCCAGCGTCGTTGCTGCCCAGTCCGATGATTTTCCCGTCGTTCTCGATAGGCGAGTAGGGGTCGGTTTCCCAACCCTGAGCCGGTTTAACGGTGTCGAGGTGTGAGTTGAGCATAAGCGTCGGACGGCCTTCTGCAAAATCTTTGCATTTGACAATCAGATTGTTGCCTATACGCTCAGGCGCGTAGCCGTTGGCGGTGAGTTCCGCAGCCACAATGTCAGAGACGTTTTTCTCGTCGCCGCTGAGCGATGGCGCGGCAATCATCCGCTTCAGAAGGCTCGTTGCTATTTCGGTCGTTGAGTTCATATTGCCGATTTTTATGCCATAAAGGTATAAAATGGTTGAATAGTTGAAACGCTTTGCTTAACAGGTTGAAATCCTATAGTTCCAACCGTGTTCCCCCGCCGTTTTTCAGGCCGTCGGTGTTTGTAATCACCACGCTTGCAACACCGGCGCGAATGGCGTCGAAACCGTTGTCGAGTTTGGGAATCATTCCTTCGTTGATGATGCCAGATGCCTGATACTCTTTGAATTTGTCGTAGGTGAGGGTGTCGATGACCGAACTGTCGTCGGTGGCGTCCATAAGCACGCCGGGCTTCTCGAAGCAATAGACGAGCGTCACGCCGCACGATTTGGCCAGAGCGCGCGCCAGTTCAGAGGCGATGGTGTCGGCATTGGTGTTGAGCAGTTGGCCGCAGCCGTCGTGCGTAATTGGCGAAACCACAGGCACCGCGCCTTGCTCGATGAGCGAGAACAGCACGTCGGTCTGCACGCTGTCGACGTCGCCAACAAAGCCGTAGTCGATGTTTTTCACGGGGCGCTTGTGCGACAGAATGATGTTGAGGTCGGCACCGGTGAAGCCGAGCGCGTTCACACCGCGTTTCTGCAGTTGAGCCACAATATTCTTGTTCACCAGACCTGCGTAAACCATTGTAACAACGTCGATTGTCTCTTTATCGGTGATACGGCGGCCGTCGACTTTCTTAATCTCGACGCCCAGACGGTTCAGCAGTTTGTCGGCAGCGCGGCCGCCACCGTGCACAAGCAGTTTGTTGCCCTGCATTGCCGCAAAATCGTCGAGCAGAGTGTTCAAGGTTGTCGGGTCTTCGACAACCGCTCCGCCAACTTTTACTATCGTGAGGTTTTCCATAGTTCGTTTTTTTTATATTTGCCTTGCGTTGGATAGGTAATCGTTCTATCTGTAAAATTGTACACGCGCGGAGTTAGTACAATCGCGCAGGGGGATTCTGTCCCCCTTTTTTATTTCCAACACCTAACACCCAAGACCCAACACCATTAAAGACACTTCTTGAATCTTTCGATAAAATCCTGTGCTTCAGCCATTGACAGGCAGAGCGGCGGCAGCAGACGGATGGTGTTTGCGCCCGCAACGCCCGTAAACACGTGCTGTTGCATTAGCAAGCGGTCGTTTCTGATTTCCTTGATTGGTTGTTCAAACTCGATGCCAATCATAAGGCCGCGGCCACGTACTTCCTTGATTTTGTCGATTTTACGAAGTTCCGTGAGCAGATAATCGCCAACACGTGCAGCGTTGTCAACAAGGTTTTCTTCCTTGATGATGTCGAGCACGGCGCACGCACCAGCGCAAGCCAGATGGTTGCCGCCAAAGGTGGTGCCAAGTTGCCCCACAACGGGTGTGAAGAACGGCGCAATGATGACACCAGCCATTGGCAGACCGTTGCAGATGCCTTTTGCCACAGTCACAATGTCGGCTTTGATGCCAGCGTATTGGTGGGCGAAGAATTTGCCGCTCCGTCCGTAA
>JAFZWI010000050.1 GCA_017617355.1 Salinivirgaceae bacterium
CCCAGCATTTTAGTCGATACAAAAGCCGACATTTTGAGTTACGGAATGGGCGAAAAGACACTCATTGAACTCGCCACCCGTTTCAAACGCGGCGACAGCGTTGAGCAAATGTTTGACATTCCGCAAATTGGCTATCTGCGTCCGGCAAGCGAGGAATCGAAAATCCGGACCGATGATGACATTGTGCTGTCATCCTTCGAAAAAAGTCTAAAGGACAAAGTGGCCTATGCCGTTGATTTCAAAACAATTGAAGAGGAATCGAACAAATGGCACGCCCGTCGCATATTGCAACGGATGGGCGACAAACTGCTGGTTGTCAATCCGCAATACGAGCCATGGACACAGGCCGAAGTCGATTTTTCGTTCGACCTGCCCTACACGCGCCTGCCGCACCCGCGCTACAAAGACAAACCCATTCCGGCTTACGAGATGATTCGCCACTCGGTGAACCTACACCGCGGATGCTTCGGTGGATGCTCGTTCTGCACCATATCGGCGCACCAGGGCAAATTTGTGGTGAGTCGCTCCGAGGAGTCGATTCTGCGCGAAATTGAGAAGGTGACACAAATGCCTGATTTCAAAGGCTATCTGTCGGATATTGGCGGTCCGTCGGCAAATATGTACAATCTGCACGGACAGGACACAACCATTTGCGAGAAATGCAAACGTCCGTCGTGCATCTTCCCGAACATCTGTAAAAACCTGAATACCAACCACGAACCGCTGACAAAACTCTATCGCAAAATCAGTAGTCTGCCCGGCATAAAAAAGGCTTTCATCGGCAGCGGCATCCGCTACGACTTGCTGCTCAATTACGACAAGCCCACGCCCGACAAAATGGAATACATCCGTCAGGTTATCCGCAACCACGTGTCGGGACGACTGAAAGTGGCGCCAGAGCACACTTCCGACGATGTGCTGCGTATGATGCGAAAGCCGCCGTTTGCGCTGTTCAAACAATTCAACCGCATTTTCGAGACCGAAAACAGCGATGCCGGACTTTGCCAGCAACTCATCCCCTATTTTATCTCGAGCCACCCGGCCAGCACCAAACGCGATATGGCCCAACTGATGCTCGAAACAAAAAAACTCGACTTCAAACTCGAACAGGTTCAGGACTTTACGCCCACACCAATGACGCTCTCAACCACAATATATTACAGTGGCATCGACCCCTACACAATGAAGCCAGTTTACACAGCCAAAACAAAAGACGAGAAACTTGAACAGCGTAAATTCTTCTTCTGGTACAAGCCCGAATTCCGCCGCGAGATTGAGAACGAGTTGCGACAAATGGGGCTTTCAGCCGATTTGGGCGGCGCTAAAGGCGGCAAAAACTTTGGCGGGAACTTCCGTCAAGCTGACAAAAAGAACAACACCAATTTTGGTGGCAAGAAATTTCCACCGAAAAACGACTTCAAAAAACATTCAGGGAAAAAGCGGTGATAATGTCGGTTATGAACGCTGAGGCATCAGCATTTAATGGGATTTTTTCACTTCTTAATTGTATGTGCCGTTTGTGTTCCCATTATTGTTTATATTTGCGAAAAATCATTTGAAATGAACACATTCCTTTTCATATTGGGTGTACCTGAGATAGTGGTTATTGCACTCGTTGTTTTGCTGTTGTTCGGCGGAAAGAAAATTCCTGAACTTATGCGCGGTTTGGGAAAAGGCGTCCGCAGTTTTAAAGACGGCCTGAACGACAATGGCGACAACAATGCTCAGGATTCGGACAATGCCACAAAATCAGACAAATAGCGACCAACTTTCTTTTTGGGAACATCTTGACGAACTGCGCGGAAGCATTATCCGCATTCTGATAGTTGTAATGGTATTTGGTCTGACGGCTTTCGTATTCAAAGACATCCTGTTCGATTTTCTGCTTGCACCCAAACACAACTCCTTTATCAGCTATCGGATTCTTAATTCACTCAGTGATGGCAAATTCGGCGATTTCTCTATCAATCTGATAAATACCGGCTTGGCACAGCAATTTATGGTGCATCTGAAAGCGGCCTTCGCCATTGGATTTTTGTGCGCTACACCTTACATTCTTTTTGTGCTTTTCAAATTTGTATCGCCCGCCCTTTATGCCAGCGAACGGCGGCTGACCATGCGCCTGGTGGTGGCCGGATATTTTATGTTTATGATTGGCGCAGCATTGAGCTATTTTCTGATTTTCCCACTCACATTCCGCTTTTTGGGAACATACCAGGTCAGTACCGATGTCCCAAACCTCATAACACTTGAGTCGTATATGGGTACATTACTGATGCTCAGCCTGATGATGGGCGCAATGTTCGAGTTACCGGTGCTATCGTGGCTTCTGTCGGCTGCAGGCATACTCAATGTCGATTTTATGCGCCGCTATCGCCGCCACGCCATTGTGGCGATACTGACCGCCTCAGCCGTTATCACTCCTACTGCCGATGTATTCACCCTGATGATTGTCTCACTGCCCATATACCTGCTCTACGAAGCTAGCATCGTCATTGTTGCGCGAACAGCAAAAAGGCGAGGCTAATATTTGCAGAAAAGAGTAATTTCGCAGTCTAATAAACTCAAGACATGGCACAGTATTTATGCTCCGATACGCGCAAAGTTACCACTCTGCGGCTTATCGAAATGAAAAAGAATGGTGAGAAAATCTCAATGCTCACCGCCTACGATTACACAACCGCCAAAATTCTTGACGGCGCCGGCCTCGATGCCATTTTGGTTGGCGACAGCGCGTCAAATGTCATGGTTGGATACACTACAACGGTACCCATGACGCTCGACAAAATGATAATATACGCAGCATCAGTGGCTCGCGGCGTGAAACGGGCCCTGGTGGTAGTTGATATGCCCTTCGGCACATATCAGGTTGACGAAGTTACAGCGGTTACCAACGCCATAAAAATAATGCAGGAAACTGGCGCCGATGCGCTAAAACTCGAAGGCGGCGAGGAAATTCTTCCAATGGTGAAAAAAATCATTGCTGCCGGAATTCCAATAATGGGGCATCTCGGACTTACTCCGCAGAGTATCAACGCCTTCGGTACATATGCCGTAAGAGCAAAAGACGAGGCTGAAGCTGCAAAACTTGTTCGCGATGCACATCTGCTTGAGGAGGCAGGCTGCTTCGCCATTGTGCTTGAGAAGATACCTGCAACACTTGCCGAACGAGTGGCTTCGGAGCTAAAAATCCCGATTATAGGCATTGGAGCCGGCGGCAAAGTTGACGGCCAGGTTCTGGTTTACACTGATATGCTTGGTCTGTCAAAGGATTTCGCTCCGCGCTTTTTGCGCCGTTACGCCGATTTGCACACCGTGATAACCGATGCCGTCGGCCAATACATAACCGATGTCAAACAAGGCGATTTTCCTAATGAGAAAGAACAATATTAATTTAAAAACCAACAATATACAGCAATGTCGGAACGACCGTTAATACTCATAACCAACGATGACAGCTATCAGGCTAAAGGCCTTGCCGAACTTGTAAAAATGGCGCGCCGATTGGGCGATGTGGTGGTGGTGGCGCCAGCTGAAGGCCAGTCGGGAAAATCGCACTCCGTATCGCTCGGCAGCTTTGTCCGCCTGAAAACAATCACTGAGGAGCCCGGATACTCGGTTTATGCGGTAACCGGCACTCCGGTCGACTGCGTGAAAATGGCCATGAGCCACATTCTGCAACGCAAGCCCGACTTGCTTATATCGGGTATCAACCATGGCTCAAACGCATCGGTAAATGCCTTTTACTCAGGCACAATGGGTGCCGCAAAAGAGGGCGCGTTCAACAACATTCCTGCTGTCGGTCTGTCACTTTGCAACTACGACGCCAACGCCGATTTCAGCATTGTCATAAAATACTCCGAGCCGCTGATTAAGAAGGTTTTAGCGCAAAACAAAAATCCTCAGCTCTGCCTGAACATAAATTATCCAGTAGTTGACGAGTCGGATTTTAAAGGCTTGAAAATCTGCCGTCAAGCGCACGGCATCTGGAAGGAAGCTTTTGTTGAGAACACCAACCCATACGGTGACAAAATATATTGGTTGACAGGTAGTTTCGTCAATTTTGAGCCGGACGCAACCGACACCGACGAATGGGCGCTGAGAAACAATTATGCCACAGTTGTTCCGATGAACTTGGACAGCACCGATTTTGAAGATTTGCAAAATATTGATTATCTGTTATGAAACGCACCGAATCGCCAGTCGTGGGAATGATTATCGGACTGATTTTGCCATTGGTCAGTTTGGCAATACTACTGCCACTGATTACGTATGGCAAAGGTTATGAGTCAATTAGCTCTTGTGTGCACCAGTTTCAATCGTTCGGCATTTTGTATAAGATAGTCATCCTCAGCCTAATGCCAAACGCCGTCTTGTTTTTCTGGTGGATGCGCCGCGGACGCGTCAACATGGCGCGCGGCATACTTTCGATGTGCCTTTTGTACGGTGTGGCGATACTTGTGATGTACTTTATGTAAGTTATTGAGTTATAAGTTAAAAGTTATAAATTCTGAGTGAAGATTAAGGAATGGCTGAACATAAGAAAAACAGTTCTTATTCTGAATTCTATATTCATAATTCGTAATTAAAATGCGTTATTATCTGATAGCTGGTGAGGCAAGCGGCGATTTGCACGGGTCGAATTTAATCGGAGAGCTGAAAAAAGCTGATTCTGAGGCGCAGTTCCGCTTTTTCGGCGGCGACCTTATGGCTGCAAAAGCCGGCGTTCAGCCAACACTGCACTACAGCCAAATGGCGTTTATGGGCTTCATCAAAGTGCTGATGAACCTACGCGTCATCAAGCGGAATATGAAGAAATGCCAAGCCGATATTATTGATTTTAAACCAGATGCGGTCATTCTCATCGACTTTGCCGGGTTCAATCTGCGCATTGCAAAATTTGCCAAAAGCATAGGTCTTAAAACCATTTTCTACATATCTCCGAAAATCTGGGCATGGAAGACGAGCCGCGTCAGAAAAATAAAGAAACACATTGATAAGATGCTGACAATCTTACCGTTCGAGACCGAATTCTACGCAAAATTCAACTACGAGGTGGAGTATGTCGGCAACCCACTTATGGACGCCGTGTGCGGATTCAGCAACACACAGACCGAAGCCGATTTCCGCAAGGCCAACAACTTGAGCGACAAACCGATAGTCGGACTTTTGGCCGGTAGCCGCAAACAAGAGGTCTCGCTCATTCTGCCGACGATGTTAGAAGCCACCAAGCAATTTCCTGAATATCAATTTGTAATATCAGGTGCGCCAGGACTCGACATTGATTTTTACAAATCGGTGATTCCTGCTGGTTGCAATCTGCCTATTGTCTTCAACCAGACGTATAACTTGCTGCAATTCAGCCAAGCCGCACTTGTGACATCAGGCACGGCGACGCTTGAGACAGCTCTGTTCGGCGTGCCGCAAGTAGTGTGCTACAGCACTGTTGTGCCTAACTTCCTTTATCGCATTGGCCGGAAATTCATAAAAGTAAAATGGATTTCGCTTGTGAACCTTATAATTGGTAAAGAAGCGGTGCGCGAACTTGTGCAAGTAAATTTCAAAACGGAGATTGTTGCCGCCGAACTAGCAAAACTGCTTAAAGATGAGAAATATAAGTCGCAGATGCTTGCCGACTACGCCTATCTGCGCCAACGAATGGGCAGCCCCGGAGCATCGGGACAAGCCGCAAAAGCCATTATCAAATTTTTATCGGCATAAAATTTAGTTACATTTGGCACTGCCGATTTTTCAATCGCCACAATTATAACGTTTTGAAAAACAAATCTTTGTGAAATATTTAAAACACATACTTGTTTTTTGCCTTCTGTTTGCCGCACTGACATCGACGGCCGAAACCATTCGTGTGAACATTTTCAGCCAAAGCAAAATAAAAACGCTCGTTTTCACCACCGAGGAAGGCAAATACAGCCTTGTGGCCGACAACCGAATGCTTATGAGGCTGAAAAAGAACGCGATAATCTATTTTACAATCGTCGGCAAGGCTATCAGCGTTTGGGACCAAGACGAGCACCTCGGAATTTTCAACGAGCTGTACCTGACGGCCTCATCGCGCAAGAGCATTTTCAAAGTGGAGCCGGCCGTGCCGTCGCTCAAAGCGCGCACCTACGACGGCGATTTGAAAGTTACGGCGGTGAACGGAAATCTGAAAATTGAGAATTATGTCGATGTAAATGATTATCTGTCAGGCGTTGTGGAGAGCGAGGCCGGACCGCGCGCGCCATACGAATACTATAAGACACAAGCAATAATCAGCCGCACCTATCTTTATGAAAAAATATGGCGCGAAGGCGTTGACAAATACACACTTATGGACGATGTCAGCCACCAAGTCTATCTGAATCGGAGCCACCGCAACAACATAATCCGTCAGGCTGTGGCGCACACAACCGACTTAATAATCGTTGACTCGACAAACAACCCGATAACCGCCGTATTTCACTCAAACTCAGGTGGTCAGACTGCCAATTCGGAAGATGTATGGCTGTCGCCGACACCATATCTGAAATCGGTTATCGACACGTTCAGCATCAGCCAGCATAACTACATCTGGCGCGACACCGTTTCAACAGAGCGTTGGATTAAATATCTGACCGCCAACGGAATAAAAATCAATTCGGCAAAAGCCCGTACCGACAACATGACTTACTCCCCCACCAGCCGCGACCGCTGTTATCGGTATATGGCCGACACCATTCCGCTAAAGAAAATCCGCACCGATTTCGGTTTCAAATCGGCCTGGTTCTCAATTAAACCCAAGCCTGGCGGACGCGTGCTTGAGTTTACCGGATACGGCTACGGACATGGCGTAGGGCTGTCGCAGGAGGGCGCAATGGAAATGGCGCGGCGCAACTACTCTTTCCTCGACATCATCAATTTCTACTACCAAGGCGTGCAAGTTGTCAACATTCATAATATCGAAAAGAAGAATGATTAACACTGACACCGAAAACAATAACACGCCTAAATCCCGTGCTCCAAAAAATCAGTTTATTACGTATATTCCGACGAGTCATTTATCAGCCGTTAATATTTGATTGTCAGATTTTTAAAAAGCACTCAAAGCCACATTCCCGACAATCAAAAAAAAATTGTCGCACCCACAACTTCTCTTTTTCTTTGTGTCATAAAATTTAAAACGAGGAATATGAAAAAGATTAGAGTTGCGATTGTGGGCTATGGAAATATAGGCCATTACGCTTTGGACGCGATTCTTGCGTCACCCGATATGGAGTTGGCTGGCGTTGTACGCCG
>JAFZWI010000051.1 GCA_017617355.1 Salinivirgaceae bacterium
AAACGGTCTTAAAGGTTTTGTTCTTTTCCCAATAAGCCTGCCATTTCTGTTCGATTTCGGTGAAGTTATATTCCATAAACCATTGATATTTAATAGCGTCGATGCGCCGCAATTTTTATTTTGTTTAAACCGCAAAACTAAAAAAAAACGATAATTATAACGATTGACTATTAACAATAAACAAGGTCGAAGAGAAGGCTATCGGCAAAATCTAACAGCACCTGAAAAAAATTAAAAAATAAGGTAGGGTTTCCCCTTTTTCGATTGTCTTTAATTGTGTGGGTAAGGGTGTATTGTGTCTTGTTTCGAAATACATTCTTATAACTCATTCATTTCCAGTGGCAAATTGTTGGGAAATGATTTTTTGAAATGAATTTTTAAACCTTTACTTTTGCGCGGTTTTTTGAAAAACCTTAATAGCAACACAAAACAACACAATGGACAGACAACGGACCATTAAAAAAGAGGTTTCGCTCGCAGGAACAGGGTTGCACACCGGCGCCCACGTAACAATGACTTTCAAACCTGCACCAATTGATTCAGGATATAGATTTCAGCGCGTTGATTTAGAGGGACAACCAACTATTCCGGCTCTTGCCGAATATGTTATTGACACATCGCGCGGCACAACAATAGGCCGTGGCGACGCCCGCGTTTCCACCATTGAGCACGTTATGGCAGCCGTTTACAGTCTGGGTATCGACAACATACTAATTCAGATTGACGGACCGGAAACTCCTATAATGGACGGCAGCGCAATTGAGTTTCTGAAAGTGCTGAAAGAAGCTGGCATTGAGGAGCAAGACGCTGAACGCCAGTATTTTTGTGTCCGCAAAAACATCCGCTACATAAACGAGGAGCGCGGCATCGAAATAATTGCCTATCCCGATGACAAGTTCAGCATCGATGTTCTTATCGATTTTAATTCCAAAGTATTAGGACAGCAATTTGCAAGCATCAACGACATTTCGGAGTTTGAGAAAAACATTTCGATGTGCCGCACTTTTGTGTTCGCGCACGAGCTGATTCCGCTCTTCAAAATGAACCTGATAAAAGGCGGCCAGCTCGACAACGCCATTGTGATTGTTGAGAACAAAATATCGCAGGATGAGTTCGACCATATTGCCGATGTGTGCAACAAACCGCGTGTTGCGGCGCGCGAGGGCATCCTGAACGACGACCTCAAGTTCGACAACGAACCGGCGCGCCACAAGCTACTCGATATCATTGGCGACCTTGCACTGACCGGCAAGATGATAAAGGGAAAATTCATCGCCAAGAAACCCGGACACTTCGCCAACACAGAGTTTGCGAAACAGATTCGTCAGGTTATCAAATTTGAACAGAAAAACGGCATTGCGCCAATCTATCTTCCTGACCAGAAGGCGGTTTATGATATCAATGACATAATGAAAGTGCTGCCGCACCGACCGCCGTTCCTTCTTGTCGATAAGATTATCGAGATAAATGAGACATCGGTGGTGGGTGTTAAGTGTGTGACCATGAACGAGCCGTTTTTTGTGGGCCACTTCCCGCAGGAACCGGTTATGCCGGGTGTGCTTCAGATTGAAGCAATGGCGCAGGTTGGCGGTATTCTGGCTTTGAAAGATGTAGAGAATCCGAAAGAGTGGTCGACCTACTTCCTGAAAATTGACAATGTCAAATTCAAACAGAAGGTTGTGCCGGGCGACACGCTGATTTTCAGGCTCGAATATATTATGCCTGTGCGCCGCGGCATCTGCCACATGCGCGGACAGATGTTTGTGGGCTCGTCGCTTGCAATGGAGGCCGAAATGATGGCACAGCTTGTGCGGAACAAAATAGACGAAGAAAATAACGAATCGAATACTGAAGGATAATGGAATATAAACTATCAAGCGTTCATCCGGATGCCAAAATTGGGCAGAATGTAGAGATTGGCCCATTTGTCACTATCGACAAAGACGTTGTTATTGGCGACGGAACAAAGATTATGAGTGGTGCAGTCATCTGTGAAGGCACGCGCATTGGCAGCAACTGCCGCATTTTTCCGCACGCAGTGCTGGGTGCCGTTCCGCAGGATTTGAAATTTGTGGGCGAATACACCACATGCGAGATTGGCGACAACAACACCATTCGCGAATTTGTTACCATAAACCGAGGAACCAACTCAACCGGACGCACAGTGATAGGCAACAACAACTTGCTGATGGCCTACACCCACGTTGGCCACGACTGCGTATTGGGTAACAACCTGATAATATCAAACGCTTCACAGTTTGCCGGCGAAGTCCACATCGACGATTTTGCCGTAATAGGTGGCGGCTCGCTTGTTCATCAGTTCACACACATCGGTTCGTACGTTATGATTCAGGGCGGCTCAAAAATACCAAAAGACATTCCGCCGTATGTTATTGCCGGCGAGGAGCCGTTGGCTTACTTCGGTTTGAATTTGGTTGGCCTTCGCCGCCGCGGATTTTCTAACGAGACAATAAGCGCAATTCACGATGTTTACCGCATCATCTACCAGAGCGGATTGAACATATCGCAGGCTCTTGCGCAGGTTATGGAGACTCTGCCCGAAAGCCCCGAGCGCAACTATATTGTCGATTTTATCAAAAACAGCTCACGCGGAATCATTCCAAGCTGCATCAAAAAGAAATAATTCGAAAAGCGTATTTTGCGTAACCGAATTATCTGAATAAATTTGCCGCACAATTTCACAAGGCAACTTGTGATGTTATACAGAATAACGGAGAGAATAGGCTCGATGAAGTTATAGCAACCTTCTCAAAAAACGAAAGGTGCTAATACCTAACCCTAAGCGGAATATTCCGCAGGGAATTATAACAGATTGAAAATGAAGAAGAATTTTTACAGCAGAATCGAATTTTATTTCGAAGCGTCAACCAAATCGTCGATGCACCTGTTGGTGCTATAATTTTTCCCCCAACAGATTTTGTGATAATGAGATTGTCGTTTGAACCGGTTTCAAGCGTCAGTGTTCCGATTATGTAAACCTCAATACTGATAACAATGATTATAAAAGATAAATATCTGTCGCACGACGGCGGCAAAAGCGTTAAATACTACCACCATAGCGAGGGGCTCGACCTTGAGTGCGGCCAACACCTCGAAGAACTTGACATTGCCTATGTAACCTACGGCACAATGAACGCCGACCAGAGCAATGTTGTGTGGATGTGCCACGCCTACACCGCCAATGCTGACCCCGTTGACTGGTGGCCGGGAATGGTGGGCGAGGGAAAATTCTTCGACCCGGCAAAATATTTCATCGTGTGCGCCAACATCTTAGGCTCGTGCTACGGCACAACTGGCCCGCTGAGCATCAACCCCAAAACCGGAAAACCCTACTATCGCGATTTTCCGCTTATCACTGTCCGCGACCAGGTAAAATGCCATGAGATTCTACGCAAATATCTTGGTATCAATTCAATTGAGATAATTCTTGGCTGTTCGATTGGCGGACATCAGGCTATTGAGTGGGCCATAAGCAACCCACCGCTCATCAAGAATGCGTTTTTTGTAGCTACAACGGCTGTGAATACACCGTGGGTGTCGGCGTTCAACGAGGCGCAGCGCATGGCTATCGAGGCCGACCAGACCTTCTACGATGACAATCCGAACGGCGGCGAGCTGGGCCTGAAATCGGCACGCGCAATGGCTCTCATCAGCTACCGCAACCGCGAAACCTTTAATCGCACACAGGCCGAAGACCCGAACGATTTGGACAAATTGGACCATTTCCGCGTAAGCTCTTACCAAGTGCATCAAGGCAACAAACTGGCCGACCGCTTCAACGCATACTCTTATTACACGCTGTCGAAAGCGCTCGACTCGCATAACGTTGGCCGCGGCCGTGACGGATTCCAAGCCGCTTTGGGGCGCATCACGGCGCACACGCTTGTCATTGGCATTGACACCGACATTCTGTTCCCCGTTGAGGACCAGCTGATTATCCACAAGGGCATTAAGGGAAGCGTGCTGCGAATTCTTGCCTCAGTTTACGGCCACGACGGCTTCCTGCTGGAATTTGAGAAACAGAGCAAGATTTACACGCAGTTCCTGAACGGAGAGCTGTAAAGGAAATATATAGACATTAAAAAAGCCGGCATCTGACCGGCTTTTTTTATAATGT
Organism: Salinivirgaceae bacterium; assembly: GCA_017617355.1. Taxonomy (GTDB): domain Bacteria; phylum Bacteroidota; class Bacteroidia; order Bacteroidales; family SZUA-534; genus RUG13583. The sequence continues at coordinate 4,139 of JAFZWI010000051.1, forward strand.
TTTGCTTGTATTCTAGTAAAGCGAACCCAGCGAGAAGTTGTTGATTTTGCGTGGGTTGACGCACATAACCGGGATGCGGGCGGTGTTGGCGATAATATATTGCTCGCTTGCGCCCAGCACATAATCAAGTGTGCCTATATCCTTGGTTGTCATTATCATCATCAGACCGGCGTCAATCTTCTGCGCGTAGTCGATAGTCTGTTGTGCGAAGTTTCCGCCTTCGGCAGTATCGGCCATTTCGTATTCAACCTCGTATTTGGTCAGATATTTCTTGGCAAACGACAGGTTGGTGTTGACTTTCTTCACCAGAGCCGAATCTTTAACAGCCTGTTTTATAAAGTATATCTTCGATTTGAAAATTTTGCCGAAATATATTGCCCACACAAGTTTCTCGCGGTTTTCGTTTTTGAAATCAACAGGGAAGACAATCTTGTCGAACGAAGAGTTTTCCTGCGGAGGGTCCTGCACAACTACAAACGGCACATACGAGCTGACAATAACCTTGAGGGCCCAGCTTCCGGTAAGTTTCTGCATACCTTTCATTCCGTGAGTTCCCATTATTACAAGGTTGATGTCGTCGCGGTCCTTTGTATACTCACCAATGGTGGTGAATATTGAGCCAGCAAGCACCACAGCTTCTATTTTCAGCGATGTCTTCTTCTCATTTTCGGCGGCTATCGGCTGCAGTTTCTGCATAGCCTCGTCAATATCACTCTCAGCCTTAACAATATGTAGAAGCACAAGGCTGTTATTGATGGCTTTCGCGATTTTCACGGCATGTGCCAAAGCGTTTTCAGCAACTTCGGTGAAGTCCCAAGGCACAACAATCTTTTTGTTTGATTCCATATTGAAAAGTGTTTCAAAAAATGATTTGAATTGACAAAAATAATGACTTTTTTCAAATTTTCACAATGTATATTGTTATTTCTCAAACACAAAATACCGACTTCCGTCAACATTTTCGGTTTAGACGCAAATTGACTATCTTAGCGGCCGTAAAAAAGGGCACTGATGTTGAAACAAAGTCTACAACAGAAACTGGTTCAGAAACTGACACCGCAACAGATACAGGTGATTCGGTTGCTTGAGGTGCCTATTATGCAGCTTGACCAACGCATCAAGAGCGAGATGGAGGAGAATCCGGCGCTTGAGGAGTCAGATTTTGAGCGTCGCTCCGACAACGAGGAGCCACTGCCCGATGACCCAAAAGACCAGGACGAGCTGTCGATGGACGGCTACCTGAACGATGACGATTATATTCCGTCGTACAAGCTCTACACCAACAACTACTCGCCCGACGACGAGGTGCGCGAGACGCCGCTGTCGCAGGGGCACACGTTCCATGAGAGCCTGATGAGCCAGCTTGGAGTTCTGAAGATGAGCGACCGCCAGCGCAAACTGGCCGAATACATTATTGGCAGCATCGATGATGACGGCTATCTGCGCCGCGACCTTGAGTCGATTTCTGACGACTTGGCTTTTATGCAGAACATTGAGGCCAGCGAAGAGGAGCTAAGGCAAGCACTTGACATTGTGCAAGGCTTTGACCCGGCCGGTGTGGGGGCGCTCACATTGCAGGAGTGTCTGCTGCTTCAGCTTAACCGGCGCAATCAGAACTCGGAATCGGTGCAGCTGGCAATCAAAATCATAAGCAAGAATTTTACTGACTTCTCGCGCAAGCATTACGATAAGATATTGTCGCACACAGGTGCTACGGAGCAACAGCTGAAAGGGGCGCTTGAGGAGATTCTGAAGCTGAATCCCAAACCGGGTGGAGGATATTCGAATCCGCAGGAGCGCACGTCGCAGCCCATTACGCCCGATTTTGTGCTTGAGAACAACGACGGCAATCTGGAAGTGATTCTGAACGAGCACAACACCCCCGACTTACGCATCAGCCGCACCTATACCAATATGCTTGAGCAGCTTGCCGCAAAAGCGAAACGCACACAGCAGGACAAGGAGACCATTAACTTTGTAAAGCAGAAAATCGACTCGGCAAAATGGTTCATCGATGCCATTCAGCAGCGTAAGATAACCCTGCTCTCAACCATGCGCGCCATTGTCAACTACCAGCGCAACTACTTCCTCGACGGTGATGAGAAAAAGCTGCGCCCGATGATTCTGAAAGACATTGCCGACATTACCGGACTCGACGTGAGCACCATTTCGCGCGTTGCTAACAGCAAATACATACAGACCGACTTTGGCATCTATCCGCTCAAATGGTTCTTCTCCGACTCAATCAAAACCGACAGCGGCGAGGAAGTGTCATCGCGCGAGGTAAAGAGCATTCTGGAAGAGGCCGTGCGCGGCGAGAATAAGCAGTCGCCGCTGAACGATGAGGCTTTGGCCGACATTCTCCAGAAAAAAGGCTATCAGGTGGCGCGCCGCACAGTTGCCAAATACCGCGAGAAACTGGGCATTCCGGTTGCGCGGATGCGGAAAGAGCTGTGATGCGGTTTTTTTATAAAACTTTTAGAATGAAGAGATTTTTATTAGTGGTAACGCTGCTCACGGCGGCGATTGCGTCGAAAGCCCAGCTGGTGGCTGGCGGCAGTTTCGGCCTGACAACCATTACCGAAAAAATTGACGGCGACAAGCTGGCTCAGGCATTCAGTTTCGATATCACTCCATCGGTGGGCTATGCGCTTGGCGACTGGGAGTTTGGACTGATTTTCGAATACTCGTACAACAAAACAACCATGACAACCGGCTCGAAACAGACGGAAACAGCATCAGCTTATGCTATTGGACCATACGCCAACTATTGTTTTTGCAACATCGGGAAGTTTTATTTTAGCGTTGAGGCAGCCTCGTTGTTCGGATTTACCGACGGCGAACGCACCGTTAACTTACAACTGCTGCCTGTGGCAACTTATGAAATAAACGACCGCTGGGACATTGACTTTTTCTCTGATGTGTTGAGTGTTAACTATTTGTGGACCAAAACTGACGAAAACGATCTCTCTGTCAGCAATTTCAATTTATTAGCCAACGACGGCAGAATCTTCGCAATAGGATTCTCGTATAAGTTTTAGGGTTTCAAAGTTTTGATGGCGAAAAACAAGAAAGGCTGCGAATCAATCGCAGCCTTTCTTTTATAATCTTATTTCTAAACTCTTACGCTTTTTAGAACTCGGCGTTTTTCGGTGTGCGTGGGAACGGAATCACATCGCGGATGTTGGCCATTCCGGTAACGAACAGCATCAAACGCTCAAAGCCCAGACCGAAGCCGGCGTGCGGGCAAGAACCATATTTGCGGGTGTCGAGATACCACTCGTAGCCGTCGGTTTTCATATTGAGCTCGTTCATACGGGCCAGCAGTTTGCCGTAGTCTTCCTCACGCACACTGCCGCCGATGATTTCGCCAATCTGCGGGAACAGAACGTCTGTGCCCTGAACGGTTTTTCCGTCCTCG
>JAFZWI010000052.1 GCA_017617355.1 Salinivirgaceae bacterium
GGCCAGTGTTGCCGCCCACGTCGAGCAGTGTGCGCGGATGATTGGCGAACACAATTTTCAATGCTTCGGCAAACGAGTTGTCGCTGTAGAAATGATCGAATCCGAACCAGCTTTTCTGCACCTCGGGCGGTAGCTGCGACAATCCTTCGTAAATAGTTGGCCATTCTCCGAACACTTTCAATCCCTCCGGCTTGCCGTTCAAGAGAGATTCTTCTAACTTAAACAGCCCCAAATAGTTGACATCGTGATTGAAGTTCAGATTGGCGTTAACCATTGTGTCGTTGATAAGGAACCAACCAGCTTTTGTAATCTGATATCGCTCGTTGGCGAATATCACCGTGCCTATTGACAGAGATGCTTCCAACAGCACTTGTGCGGCATATTCCGACAATTTGCACTTGTTGGCAATCTCGCTTTGCGTAAGACCGTTTTTGCTATCGGCCAAAGCCTTCAGAATGCCAAACTTAATCATCAGGCGCGACACCTGAAAAACCACCGGCGCGCCGGCAATGAAATGCGCAAGCCTCTGCGCCTCAAGAGCTGATTGGTGCTCTTTGGTATACATCTTCTCTAATGCAGGAAATAGTTTCATAATTTTATAACACTAACTAAAAACACTGACACTAACGCCAACGAAAAATAACTCTATACAAACAAACACAAAAATCACAAATGGCAGGCGTTTCATTTCGATTTTGTATCATTTTTATTCTCCATATCTGTCTGCTTTAGATTATTGTTTACTTTTTCCAAAACTCATAATAATTAAACCACTGCTCGGGGTATTCGCGTAGAATCTTCTCGAAATTGGCCACATACTGCTCAAGCATTGCCTGCTCGGGTTTGCGGTCGCGGGTGCGGGCAACGGGTTGCGCAATGGTGAACCGATAGTGATAGGTCATCGGTTTTTCGCGCATTGCGAAGTAGAACACCACGGGGACCTTCAGCCGTGATGCCAATAGGAACGGTCCCGACGGAAAATCTGCCTCGCGGCCCATAAAAGTCGCTGTCAGCAGTTTGTCTGCGTTCACATAGCGGTCGCCTTGGAAGCAGACATACTCGTGGCGGTTCAGCGCTTCGGTGATTTGGAAGACGTGCGTCAGCGTGTCGTTGTTCACGGGGATGACCTTGTAGTCGTGGCCGGTTGAGTTCTTCTCCAGCATCTCCTTGATTTTCTGATATTCAGCATCGTACATCACAATGTTGATGTTCTTGCCGTAATCGCCGAAGAAAGGCGCGCCAATCTCCCAGTTGCCAATGTGGCCGCCCAGCATTATCACTCCCTGCTGCGAGTTCAGCACATCGAGAAACTCCTGATAATTTTCAAATTTGAAGTGGTATTTATTGGTCATTCCGCTGCCGATAGCAATCTTGTCAATCAGCGTCTGCCCCAGACGGTAGTAGTTGCGGAAAAGCAAACCGACAGATTTTAATCGGCTTAATTTCAGAGTTTTGCGAGCATATCGCCACGTGCTGCCAGTGGCCTTTGGTGCAAACGGGATGAAATAGACAACAACAAACGCCAGAAAAAAGTAGGCCGCGCGAACGCCGATATATTGTATCAGCTTGATAAAGAAGAAGTAACCGAAACTTCCGCCGCGCGTTTTTCCCTTCCAGTCGGCCATCGGCGGTGGTTATTTTTGAGTGCGCTCAATCACAAGGTTGTAAAAATCCTGGAAAGTGCGGATTTTGGCAAAATCCTCGCCAGTAATGTTAAATCCGAAGTTCTGCTCCACCAGAACAACAACGTCCACAAGGTCAAGGCTGTCGAGCTCCAAAGTCCGCATCAGTGGCGCGTCGGGTTTGATAATGTTCTTATCAACTTCAAATTCTTCGGCTAAAATATTATTAATCTTTTCGATAATCTCCTCGTTGGTCATAATATGCTATTTGAATTTCTTAATTATCAATGTGGAATTTGTGCCACCAAACCCGAACGAATTCGTCAAAAATAAATCAAAATCCGTATCTATCCGCGCTTTGGGAATATTTAATTGGCACGAGGCCTCGTCGGGCTCTTCAAAGTTGATGTTGGGTGCAATGAAGCCGTTGTTCATCATCAGTGTCGAGTAGATTACCTCGCTTGCGCCAGCCATCCACATTTCGTGGCCGGTCATCGATTTGGTCGAGGCCACATAGGGGCGACTTGCACCGAAAACCTCAGCAATGGCGCGGGCCTCGTTCAGGTCGCCGGCAGGTGTCGAAGTGGCGTGGGCGTTGATATACGGGATATCGGCGGCCACAAGCCCTGCACTATCCAACGCTCGCTGCAGCGAGCGTTTCGGACCCTCAACATTCGGCACTGAAAGGTGGTCGCCGTTCGATGAGAAGCCGTAGCCGACAATCTCCGCCACAATGGGTGCACCGCGTTTGATTGCGCTCTCGTAGCTCTCAACAACCACACTGGCCGCGCCTCCGCTAGGCACCAGTCCGTCGCGACGGCGGTCGAACGGTTTCGAAGCCTTGGTGGGGTCGGACTCCTGAGTCGAAAAGGCGCTCAAGCCGTCAAAACTACTAACTGAGTGAGGATTCAGCTCCTGTGCTCCACCGCAAAGAATAATATCTTGAAGCCCTTGTTTTATAAGCAGATAAGCCATACCAATAGCATGCGAACTACTTGCGCACGCGCTGGCTATGGTAAAGTTGATGCCTCGCAGTTTGAAAATCACCGACAAATTCATCGTCACTGTTGACGTGAGCGACTGAAAAACCGATTCGGCGCCTACCAACACTGTGTTTTTCTTAGCGCGAATGATGTCCTCTGCCGAGATGATTGACGCCGCGCTTGTGTCGTTGCCAAACAAGATTCCGACTTCGTTCTTAGCCAAAAAATCGGCATCGATATTCGCATTACGGAAAGCCTCAAGCGACGACACATAAGCATATTCGCCTTGTTCGGCCAGTCCGCGGCGGTTTCGACGGTCGAGAAGTTCCTTCATATTAGGACGCTCCAAAATACCCGTCAGCGCCGACTGAAAACCTAATTCCTTACGCTCCGGGTCGATGCCGATGCCCGACCGTCCGTTGTAGAGCGAGTCGCGCACTTCGTCAAGGTTCTTGCCAATGCAAGAGTAGATGCCCATTCCGGTAATAACAACTCTGCGCTCCATAGGACTAAAAATCAATTTTTTTGGTTTTCAAATATTCCTCCATATTCTCAATGTCTTTATACAGCGGACTGTCAACGGTTGAGAATGCGGGGAAGATGGCTCTAACCTCATCGTAAAC
>JAFZWI010000053.1 GCA_017617355.1 Salinivirgaceae bacterium
AATTTAAAGGCGCTATGGCCGAGAATTTTATTCTGCAAAGTCTTGTATATCAATATGGTAAGGCTTCGCGTTATTGGTCATCGGGCAACGAGGCCGAGATTGAGTTCATTCTGCAAACGGGCAACCATATTATCCCGATTGAAGTGAAATCGGGCGAATCGGTCAGAAGCAACAGCCTTGTTGAGTTTGAGAAGAAATATAGCCCAAAACTTCGGCTGCGCTATTCAATGAAAAATCTGACTTTAGACGGCAATCTGCTAAACATTCCACTGTTTTTAGCCGATATGACACCTCGGTTTTTGACTTTGGTGGGCATATAATACTGATGATAAGCGCAAAAAAAATCCCAGCTAGTCGGTCGAAGAACCAACCTAAATCCGTATCATTGCAAAATTTTTTTTATTCCGAAAAACGCAACAAAAATGGCAAAGATTTTCAACGACGTATCAAGAACTTTCGGCGAGTATCTGCTCATTCCCGGACTCACAACCAAACAATGCACACCTAACAACGTGTCGCTGCGCACACCGCTTGTAAAATTCAAAAAAGGCGAAGAACCGGCAATCAGTCTGAACATTCCGTTTGTGTCGGCAATTATGCAGTCGGTTTCCGACTCAGGCCTGGCAATCGAGCTTGCGCGAAACGGCGGTCTGTCGTTCATCTTCGGGTCGCAACCCATTGAGTCGCAGGCTGAAATGGTCCGCCGCGTGAAGAAATTCAAAGCCGGATTTGTAACCAGCGATTCGAACGTGAAACCCGACAGCACCCTGAACGACGTGCTCGACCTGATTCAGCGCACTGGTCACTCAACCGTTGGCGTAACGCACGACGGAACACCCAATGGCCGCCTGCTGGGCATGATTACCAGCCGCGACTACCGCACTGACAAGGACGACCTGAACGACAAGGTTGAACTTCATATGACCCCGTTCGACAAACTGACCGTGGGCAAACTCGGAATTACCTTGAGCGACGCCAACCAGCTCATCTGGGACAACAAACTCAACACTCTTCCGATTATCGACGAGAATCAGAACCTGATGTACTTTGTCTTCCGCAAGGACCACGACAGCCATCACGACAACCCCAACGAGCTGTCGGACGCCAACAAGAAACTGCTTGTGGGCGCAGGCATCAACACCCGCGACTATGAGAAGCGCGTTCCTGCTCTGATTGAAGCTGGCGCCGATGTTCTCTGCATCGACTCGTCAGACGGCTACTCGGAATGGCAGCTCGAAACACTGAAATGGATTAAATCGAAATATGGCGATACCGTGAAGGTTGGCGCGGGCAATATTGTTGATAAAGAAGGATTTGACTATCTGGTTGCGGCAGGCGCCGATTTCATCAAGATTGGCATCGGTGGCGGTTCAATCTGCATCACCCGCGAACAGAAGGGCATTGGCCGTGGTCAGGCTACAGCCGTTATGGATGTGGCTGCCGCCCGCGACGAATACTTCAAAAAGACAGGCATCTACATTCCAATCTGCTCTGATGGCGGCATTGTGCAGGACTACCATATGGTGCTTGCACTGGCTATGGGCGCCGACTTCCTGATGATGGGCCGCTACTTTGCCCGCTTCGACGAGTCGCCGACCAAGAAACTCACCATCGGCAACCGCATTGTGAAAGAGTACTGGGGCGAAGGCTCGAACCGCGCCAAGAACTGGCAGCGTTACGATATGGGCGGCGCGTCGGCACTTAAATTCGAAGAGGGTGTTGACAGCTACGTACCATACGCCGGTAAGATGAAGGACAACCTGGCACTCACGCTCGGTAAAATCCGCGCCACAATGTGCAGCTGCGGCTCACTGTCAATCAAAGACTTGCAACAGAACGCAAAAATCACCGTCGTTTCATCGACATCAATCATCGAGGGCGGTGCTCACGATGTGATTCTGAAGGACCAGAATTAGTTTTAAGTTGTTTATAAATTAAAGCGAAAGGCAGTCGTTAGGCTGCCTTTTGTGTTTGTGGTAGGAAAAGAAGAAAACATCAATCATATCCCACTCTCCTACACCACACAAAAAAAAGGTCAGTGACAATATGCCACCGACCTTTTGTATAATAATCTTAACGTGTTATTTCCCTGTAGTATTCAAGTTAATCATCGGAATGTTGTTGCCGCCTGTGTAAACTGGCAGTTTGCCGTCCCAACGCTCGAGGGCGTACTGTTGAACCAAGAGTGCGTTAAGACTGGCTGCCACAGTACGGTTATAATAAGCCTCTCCGTCAGCCTTGATTTTCAAAGCCTTGGCCTCGCCTTCCGCCTGTGCGATAGCAATCTTCGCCTGAGCCTCAGCTTTCTTCACTTCGTTCTCAGCCTTTAAACTTTCCTGAATAGCGTTGTTCTTGGCTTCTATAGCTGCCGACAACGATGCCGGCGGAGTTATCTGCGATGTGAATTCCGACACCATAAAGCCCTCTTTCATCAGCGAACTATCGAGCATAACGCGAACCTCAGCCTCAAACTTGGCGCGGCTGGCCATTAACTCGTCCGATGTATAGCGGTTGGCTGTGATGCGATAAGCATCGTAGATGACAGTTTTCATATAGCCGTCTTCAATCTTCCGCAAATCAACACGATATTTGGCAAAAATCTTCACCACTTTGTCGCGCTGAACCTGATAAGCCAGACGCGGGTCCATTTTGAACACGGCAGCGTCTTTGGTTGTAACTGTAAACGGCGCATAATCAACACGTTGAATATTGACCGGATAGCTATAAACCGATGTGGTTATTGGATTATAAACCACCCAACCGGTAATAGGAACAGCCTGAAGCTCTCCTTGCTCGGTAACTGAGAATTTTTTGAACTTGATTCCTGCCTCTGAAGAATCAACAACTGCGCAGCTCGTAAACGTAGCCGCAACTGTCAGTAATAACAACAAACGTTTCATTTTATTAAGTATTAGTTTTTAATGGTTATTAAATTATTCTGCAATTCTCTGGTTTCCTTTTGTCTTTTAGTATCTTTATTACAGCAAAAAAACAAAGCTACCGATAAAAGTCCAATGATTAAAGGTTGTGCTTTCATAATATTCCTTTTTTATTGACAATGAAGAACATATCCCGCTTTTCTTCCCTTGACAATGGACGTTTCATCATTGAATCAGCTTTGACAAATATAATAATGTGTGTTTTATATCTTCTGTTTAAAGACTGATATTTGTTTCGTTTTTCAAAAAAAACTGTATTTCAGCTATTTGTCGCAGCGTTTCGGCACGACCAATCTGATAGACACGCTCAAGTTCATTAGGATTCTTCTCTGTCCGGCTTATATTCAACGATTTAGGCGGCCTGATAACGAACACTTTTCCTGACTTTTCTCGCTGGGCAATCTCGCGCATTTGTTGGTTGTATCGCAAGTGACGTACGGCCATAGCCTTGCGTATGTTCGGATAATGGCACAAAAACAGTCGGAGCAACGGCTGTATGCGACTTTTCTTTTTAATATAACCGACTGGTTGTGTGAGTATTATAAGATTACGATTATAGCCCATACTTTCCATAAACTTGTATGGAACCGGGTCGGCAATGCCGCCGTCGAGCAAAAGCAAGCCGTCTATTTCCACAGGTTTCGACACCAGCGGCATTGAGGCCGACGCCTGCATCCACCGTATATCGGAGGCTTCTCCGTCAGTACATTTATGGTACTCGGTTTCACCTGTAACGACATTAGTGGCGCCTACATAAAATTCCATTTGATTTGAGCGGAAAGTGGCTCTGTCGAATGGGTCAAGAACATCGGGGAGCACACGGTAGCAGAAGTCGGCACCGTATAAGTCGCCGGTTGTGAGCAACGAGCGCAGGCTGCAATAACGTTTATCGTAGCTGTATTTCTTGTTGTAGCGCACGGCCCGTCCGGCCTGCTTCGATTTGTAATTGCATCCGAAAACCGCTCCCGCCGATATTCCGGCAGCACCGTCAAAACAGATATTATGCTCCAGCAAAACATCAATGACGCCGCAGGTGAACATTCCGCGCATGGCGCCACCTTCCATTATCAATGCTGTTTTTGTGCTTGAAGTCATTGTCTATATCGTGTTTCAATCCACAAATATATTGATTGACACGTAATTTGCGGATGCGATAATGAATTTTGCAATTTTGTTAACTGACGGCTGCTGTACGCATTATATATAGGTGCACTATTTTTCCCGTGCAATCCAAATTTCGCTATGCAGCCAACTACAGCAATCTGTACCGACAATATCGGTTTAACAAAAAGTGAATAAATTAATGGTTCGCAAGCCAACAACGGCTGCGGATAATATTACTTTTACCAACAAATTTGAAGTTATGAAATTGCGTTTATTTATTGTTATATCACTGATACTGACCACAATGGCCGGAGTTGCCCAAAATGTGGGACAGGAAGGCGACACACTGCTTAACTATACCGATATCAACGGATTGAAGCAAGGACGGTGGATTAAAAAATATTCAAACGGGCAGAAAAAATACGAAGCCTATTTTGTCGATAATAATCCAGTAGGCGAACTGAAACGCTATGACAGCTATGGTAATTTGTACGCCCTGCTCACATACGCCTCCGACGGACATTCAGCCGACGCCAAATTCTTTCACCGTAGCGGAAAAATCAGTGCCACAGGCAAATACTACGACAACGAAAAAGACAGCATCTGGCTCTATTATGCAGAAAATGGTGACCTCTACCTCCAAGAGTCGTACAAACGAGGTGTAAAAGACGGGCTCTTTATCCAATACACATCGGAGCATAAAAAGCTTGAGGAGATGAATTGGAAAGACGGCGAAAAACACGGCAAGTGGCGCAAATACTACCCCACCGGCGGCTCGCTAATGTTCGATGTCAACTACGACCACGGCAAACTCAACGGCGAGGGACTTGTCTATCATTCCAACGGCAAACTCAACAAAAAAGGAAAATACGTCAATGACCTAATGGAAGGCTCATGGCTCATTTTCGATGAGCGTGGAAACTACCAGAAACAGTACGTTTATAAGCATGGACGTTGCCCCCAACTCGAAGAAGAGCAGAACCGAACGATAAACGAACTCGAGAGTCAGAAAGGCCAACTCGACGACCCTGCGCTTCATTTTGGCGACCCGACTTGGCTGAAGTCGCATTGAGCTTTTAGTTGAGTAAAGTGGACTTCCAACTCCTAATCCATAACTCGTTATGAATAACAAAGTCCTAATGGCGATGAGTGGTGGCATTGACAGCACCATGGCGGCTGTGCTTCTGATTGAGCAGGGGTATCAGCTCGAAGGTGTGACATTCCGCTCATGGGACAGCATATCCAAAGCCTGTATGGAACGTGAAACGGGGTGTTGTTCTGTCGATTCGATATTTGAAGCCAAACACATTGCCGACAGCCTCGGTTTTCGGCACCAGATAATCGACATCCGCGAGCTTTTCAAGGAGAAAGTCATCAGCAATTTTATTAGCGAGTATATGCGCGGACGCACGCCAAACCCGTGTGTGGTGTGCAACAAATACATAAAATGGGGCGCGCTCATCGAACTTGCCGACAAGCTTGACTGTCAATATATTGCAACCGGACATTATGCGCAGATAGGCTGCGACGAGGGGCGCTATTTCATAAAAAAGGGCCTCGACGCCACCAAAGACCAGTCGTATTTTCTGTGGCAACTGTCGCAGGATAATCTGCGGTGCACGATATTTCCGCTTGGTACATTTACCAAGCAGCAGGTGCGGCAAATGGCTGCCGAACACGGCTACGTCAAACTGTCGAAGAAGCGCGAGTCGCAGGAGATTTGCTTTGTGCCCGACAACAACTACCGCAATTTCCTGCACGACAATTCGCCTGAATATCTAAACGTTCCGGAGGGCGACTTCATCAGCACCGACGGTCGTGTTCTGGGACGACACAAGGGTTACCCCAACTACACCATTGGACAGCGCAAAGGCCTGCAGATAGCGCTTGGCCAGCCAATGTATGTCACAAGCATCAATCCCGACCAAAACACAGTCACGCTCGGCACCAAAGACGATTTGCTCAGCAACACCGTTTATGTGTCGGACTGCAATCTGATGAAAACCGGCAGCATCGAAGAACCTCTGCGGGCTCTGGTGCGCATCAGATACCGCAGCAAAGGTGGAATGGCCACCATTGAGCCAGCCGGCAAATGGCTCAAAATAACCTTCGACGGACCTATCGACTCGGTAACACCCGGACAATCGGCTGTTTTTTATCATGATAACGACTTGATAGGCGGCGGAATAATAGACAATTATCAACAAAATAGGTGTGAATAACAAAATCTGATTTCTTTCACACATTATTAGAATAGCTTTTTATATATTTGCGATTGTACAAATAAGATTGCGCAAATGCTCATGTCTTCTGAAATTGACAATTGGTATAGAAAAGTGGCCGGTGGCGACGTCATTTTCCTTTTCAAAGGGGAAATCACCACTCCGCTTATTGTGCAAGCGCTTGATGTTGTTGAGCAGCAGCTTGAGCACACTGCCACCACTATCAAAAAGAAGATATACAATGTTTTAATAGAATGCATGCAGAACGTTTTTCATCATTCGGCAACAACCCCAATTATTGATGGCGAAAATTTTTGCGGAAAAGTTGGAGTTTGCTTATTATTGCGTTCTGTAAACGCGTTCCATGTAATAACTGGAAACTATGTCGCACCAAGCCAGCAGACGAAGCTGACTGAGCACCTTAACAAGATAAACTCGCTTGACCGCGACGGTTTGAAAGAACTGTACAAGGACATTCTTGACAAGGAAGGCTTTTCGGAGAAAGGCGGCGGCGGACTTGGTTTCGTTGATATTGCACGAAAATCGAACAGTAAAATAAATTACCAGTTTTTAAATGGTAGTAATAATTATAATTTTTTTACTTTAGACATCGCTTTAAATTGATAAAACTTATTTAATACTAATAAAATGGAACCTATTTCAATTATCGGAACACCAAAAACTCCAACTGTTACTTTTGAATCGAACGGTAAACTCGAAATCAAAGGTCGTTCAATTCCAGAAAACTCTGTTGAATTCTACAAACCAATGGTTGACTGGCTTGAGCAGTATCTTTCGTCGCCGGCTCCGCTTACCGAAATGTCAATGAAACTTGAGTACTTCAACACAAGTAGCTCGAAGTGCATCCTTGACGTGTTCAAGAAACTGGAGGCTATTTACAAAAGTGGCAACGAAGTGGTAATCCTTTGGTATTACGAGGAAGAGGATGATGATATGCTTGAGGCTGGCGAAGACTATCAGTCTATCATCAAAGTGCCGTTCAAGATGGTTGAAATGACAGAGTAAAATGTCTGCTGACTTTTGAAGGAACTGGCCTTGCCGCCATTGGCGGTGAGGTCTTTTTTGTTCATACCGAAACGCAGATATTTTTGAGTTTGTCATTCAAAATCAATGGTTTTTCGCCATAAAACGCTTGTGCTAATCATTCTTGTCTGATGGGAACAACGCTGATTGTTTGGATATTGGTGGCTGTGGTTGTGGCTATTGTCATAACAGTGGCATGCCTTTCTTATTTCCAGCACAGCAGGCAGAATGAATTCAGCAATCTGGTTGACATGCACTACAGCACCTCCAACATTCTGCTGCTCAACTATAACATTGCGAAAAAGAGATTCAAGAACCAGATTGTCGGCCGGACACAATTCAACGGAATGTCATGGAGGCAGTTCTCATATATGTTCGATGAGTACGACACCATAATGTCTGTTTACGACAAAATGGTGAATGGCGAACTTGAAAAATCCACAATCGTAAGCAACTACGCCGACGCAGCCAAGAATTCAGCTACAATCGACATAATGGCCGTCAAGCGCTTTGGAAAGGTGCGGCAGATAAACCTGTTGCTGCACAACTACAAGGCTGCGCCCGACATGAATATCAAGCTGTCGTTCAACGATTTTGTGCATATCTTCGAACAGATATCGGTGGGAATTGTAGTGAGCGACGATAAGGGCTTCATTATCGACATAAACGATGCCGCCATGCAGATTGGCAAGATTCCGAACAAAGAGCAATTCCTGTCGGCGCACTACAACATCTTCAACGACCCTAACTACACTGGACCGCGCAACATTGAAGACTTCGACGACTCGCAGATGCTGACTTATGTCAACCAGATTGACTGCGACAAGATTGAACACAACATTTTCGGGCGGCGCGGACTCAGCATCATCTCCACTCGCTACTACAAGATAACCGAGAACGGCAAATCGTATATTGTAATGATTGTCGGTGACGCGTCGCGTGACAAATCGCAGGACTTGATTTTCTCAACCTTGTACAACGAATATCAGACAGTGCTTGATTTGGCGCCTGTGGGGTTCGCCATTTACAACCGCGACGGTGTCCTAAAATACATCAACAGGAAATGTCAGGAAATAATGGGCATAAGCGATGCCGAAAGTTTTATAGCGCAGAAATACAACATGTTCGAGTCGCCGATATTGCCGGTTGAGTTCAAAATGGAAACCCAGCGCACCGACATAGCCGACACCTTTATCCACGTCGATTTCGACAGCGAGATACAGCAATACTACCATTCGAACAAAACCAGCTCGTGCGACCTGCACGTTAAGTGCCAACGGGTTGCCAATATCGACGGTGTCAAATTGAGCTACATTATAAGTTTCGCCGACATCACCTCGGAGGAGAAGCACCGCCGCGAGATAGCCGAACTCGACAAAGACCGCACAAACATTATGAAGATTGGCGGACTTACGGCGTGGAACTTGAACTTCATTACAGGCCGGCGTGAGTTTATCTATGGCGATGCGTCGTTGTTCCCCGAATTGTCTGACACTAAACGGTTCAACGCAGCAGTTCATCCTGCCGATGCACAAAAAATAACGACTGTCATCAATAGCATACGCTCGGGCAATTTGAAAGAGGCGCGCAATGTCATCCGCATCAAAAATAATTTCGACAAAGACGAATACGCTTATTATGAGATAATTATGACCGTAATGGAGCGTGCCGGGCGTGTCGAGAAAATGAACTGTGTTGCGCGTAACATCACTGGCGAGGCGCTCTACAGGCAATTCCTTGAGGAAATTCGCACGCGCACATCGCTTACAATGAAACAGTCAGATTTGATTCAATTCGACTTTGATGTTAATAAGAATAAAATCACTCTGTATGAGACTGATAGCGAGTATGACGGCCTGAATAACGCACCAATTGAGTCGCTTCTGCAAATTACGTATCCCGAAGACCGTCCGGCAATGGAGAAACTTGTAGCACGGCTGAAACGCTGCGAAGATTTTGACCAAACGGTATTTGTGCGCACATTCAGCTCGCCACAGACAAATCGACATATCCGCAACATGCAGATTTACTTTGTGCCCCTGAAGCACGACAACCACGGACGTGTTGAGGTGTATACCGGCCTTGCCCGCGACAACACCAAGTGGAACACTATGGTTGACAGCTACGAGCGCGCCAACATAATGCTGAAGACGTTTATCGACCACATTCCGGGTGTTTTCTATCTGATTGATGTCGACAACGAAATGCGGTTCATGCTGGCCAACAACAAATTCTGCGCATTGTACAACGTGGAGCGCAAAGATGTTGTGGGGCACAACTATGAGGAGTTCATATCTGACATCGACAAGGTGCAAAAGTTGCGCGACAACGACCGACGCGCCATTGATTTTGGCAGCTATGAGTATAACGATGAGACTGATTTTGGCGGTGAGCACCGCATGTGGCACATAAGCAAAGACTTGCTGACAATGCAGAACGGACACCGCTATCTGCTTACCAACGCTCAGGAGATTACGCAGCTCTACATGACGTTCGACGAGCTGAAAGAAGCCAAAGCCAAGGCTGAACGGTCCGACTTGCTTAAATCGGCATTCCTTGCCAATATGAGCCACGAAATACGCAC
The DNA here is from genome assembly GCA_017617355.1 of Salinivirgaceae bacterium. Lineage (GTDB taxonomy): Bacteria > Bacteroidota > Bacteroidia > Bacteroidales > SZUA-534 > RUG13583. Next base: position 9,894 of record JAFZWI010000053.1, read on the forward strand.
ACCGCTCAACGCCATTGTCGGCTTCTCCGAACTCCTGACAATGACCGACGAACAGGACAAACGCGAGCTCTACAACCATTACATTTCAAGCAACAGCGACATGCTGCTCAAGCTGATAAACGACATTCTTGACATATCCAAAATCGAGGCCGGATACATCAATTTCAAAAACGATGATTTCGATTTGGCTGCTTTGTTCGACGAGATATACAGCACCTTTGAGAAGAAAGTAAACATCAATGTCAAACTTGAACTCGACAATCCGTACAAAAGCTGCATTGTCAACACCGATAGAAATCGTATAATGCAGATTGTCAATAATTTTGTGTCAAACGCGGTAAAATATACCCGCAACGGAAAGATACTGTTCGGATATGTGGAGGAAGACGGCGGAATCAAATTGTATGTCGAAGACACCGGCATTGGTATTTCGGAAGCCGACAAACAGCGCGTTTTCCACCGGTTCGAGAAACTTGATGTATTTGCACAGGGAACGGGTTTGGGCCTGTCTATCTGCAAATCGGTGGCCGAAGCTGTCGGCGGGCGTGTCGGATTCAGCTCAGTGCAAGGCGAAGGGTCAACTTTCTGGGCCTGGCTTCCTATCCAACCCATAAAGACTCAGGAAAACGAAATCCGTCAACCTATGGCGGAACCAATAGCGGCCAACAAACCGAACGACAACAGAGTATTGGAAGTACTTGTTGCTGAAGACAATAACAGCAACTATATGATGTTGGCGGCAATGCTTGTCGGGCACAATCTGCACCGCGCCAAAAACGGAATCGAAGCTGTCGAAATGGCAAAGAACAACAAGTACTCGATAATATTCATGGATATAAAAATGCCGGTTATGGACGGACTTGAGGCAACACGCTCAATCCGCGAGTTCGACACCATCACCCCCATAGTGGCGCTCACAGCCAACTCCTTCGACTCCGACCGTGACGCCGCCCTTGATGCCGGTTGCACTGACTACATGTCGAAACCGGTACGCATCAACGATTTGTACGAAATGGTGGCTAAGATTGTGTAGTAAGATACGCTGTAATTTTGAATTACGAATTCAGAATCAGTAGGTAGCAACGACTCCTTTTCTCATAAAATCCTTAGTCTTAACCCTTTACATATTACACTATTCCGCCCCTGTTCGCTATTTGTCAACAACTTGATTTTCGACTTTGCTCATCGGGTTGAACGAATGAATACATTTGGCTTTCACTTAACTACAAAATCATCGATAATATGGAAACTTTTGGAACAATCTTTAAAGAAGGCGGAAAGAAAGCCTTGTTGTGCGGCTCGGGCGAGCTGGGTAAGGAAGTGGCAATCGAACTTCAACGCTACGGCATTGAGGTTGTGGCCGTTGACCGCTA
>JAFZWI010000054.1 GCA_017617355.1 Salinivirgaceae bacterium
CAAGGCTACCGTTGTCGACCTTGGCAACCGCTTCCGTCTTATCAGTCAGGAAGTTGAGTGCATTGAGCCGAAACCAATGCCAAAACTGCCTGTTGCATCGGCCCTTTGGGTTCCACAACCGACATTCGAAATTGGTGCAGGTGCCTGGATTCTGGCTGGCGGTACGCACCACAGCGCATTCTCGTACGATATCGACGAAGAGTATTGGGAAGATTTTGCAGAGATGACAGGCATCGAGTATGTCCGCATCAACAAAAACACCAACCTCGGCGACTTCAAGCAGACACTGCGTAACAACGAAGTATACTATATGCTGAATAAAGCATTGAAGTAACATTGACTACGAAAAACGCGAAAAACACGAAACTATATGTTCCCTTTTTCGCGTTTTTTGTTGTATAAGCCATTATAGATAAATACGATAATATGATTTATAAGAAGGAGGCTTACGATATCAATGGCGCATTGTTTGAAGTGCATCGCAATTTGGGGCCTGGATTACTTGAAAAAGTGTATCAAGAAGCCTTGGCAGTTGAATTTCAACTTCGTGATATTCCATACGAAAGGGAAAAAAGGTTTCAAATTGTTTACAAAGAGCACGTATTGGAACAGGAATACATCGCGGATTTTGTTTGTTATGGGAAAATAATAGTTGAGCTGAAATCTGTTTCCGAAATAACCAATGTTCACCGTTCGCAAGTGATTAATTACCTTAAAATTACTGGATATAAACTTGGCCTTCTTCAGAATTTCAATGTTGATTCAATGGAGCCGGCAGAGCGATTTGTTAACCTTTGATAATCATATTATTTTCGTGTTTTTCGAGATTTTCGTAGTTATAAATTTTAGAAGTAATGAATGCAAAAGATTTAATAGTTAGTGGTAAGGCCATTCTCGGTATAGAGTTTGGCTCGACCCGCATAAAAGCCGTTCTGATTGACGGTGAAAACAAACCCATCGCGCAAGGCAGCTTCGAATGGGAAAATCAATTGGTTGACGGTCTTTGGACATATTCCATTGATATTATCTGGAAAGGCCTTCAGGATTGCTACGCCGACCTTCGTGCCGACGTTAAGAAACAGTACGGTGTTGAAATTGAGAACCTTGCAGCCATTGGCATCAGCGCAATGATGCACGGCTATATGGCTTTCGACAGCAAACAGCAGATTCTGGTGCCGTTCCGTACTTGGCGTAATACCAACACTGGTCAGGCTGCAGCCGAACTGTCGAAACTCTTCAACTACAACATTCCGCTTCGCTGGTCGATTTCGCACCTCTATCAGTGCATTTTGAATGGCGACAAGCACGTTGCCGACATCGACTTCCTGACCACTCTTGCCGGATATATTCACTGGCAGCTCACTGGCGAGAAGGTGCTTGGCGTGGGTGATGCCTCGGGTATGATTCCTGTCGACCCGAAGACCAAAACCTACGACGCTTCAATGGTTGAGAAGTTCGACAAGCTGATTGCGCCTAAAAAACTTGGTTGGAAGTTACTCGACATTCTGCCGAAATCGCTCAATGCGGGTGACAACGCTGGAGCTCTCACCGCCGAAGGTGCCAAACGTCTCGACCCATCGGGACATTTGAAAGCCGGTATTCCGCTCTGCCCGCCTGAAGGTGATGCTGGAACGGGTATGGTGGCCACCAATGCTGTAAAACAGCGCACAGGCAACGTCTCGGCAGGAACATCATCGTTCTCGATGATTGTGCTCGAGAAAGAACTCTCGAAACCTTACGAGATGATTGATATGGTGACAACCCCCGACGGCAGTCTGGTGGCTATGGTGCACTGCAACAACTGCACGAGCGACCTTAACGCCTGGGTTGGAATCTTCCGCGAGTTTGAAGAACTGATGGGTATTAAAGTTGATATGAACGAACTTTTCGGCAAACTCTACAACAACGCTCTCACTGGCGATGCCGACTGTGGAGGTCTGCTCTCGTACAACTACATCTCGGGCGAGCCTGTTACCGGTCTTGCCGAAGGACGTCCGTTGTTTGTGCGTTCGGCAAACGACAAGTTCACCCTTGCCAACTTTATGCGCGCGCACCTCTACGGTTCTGTCGGTGTGCTCAAATTGGGCAACGATATCTTGTTCAAACAAGAGAATGTGAAGGTAGACCGTATCACAGGCCACGGCGGTTTGTTCAAGACCAAAGGTGTTGGACAGCGCGTGCTTGCCGCAGCCATTAACTCGCCAATCTCGGTTATGGAAACTGCTGGTGAAGGTGGTGCTTGGGGTATCGCACTGTTGGCTTCATACTTGGTCAACAACGCTCAAAAGCAAACTTTGGCCGATTGGCTTGATGCCAAAGTCTTTGTCGGAAACACCGGTGTTGAGATTGCCCCGACTGCCGAAGATGTTGAAGGATTCAACCGCTACATCGAAAACTACAAGGCTGGTTTGGCTATCGAAAAGGCTGCTGTTGAAGCGAAGAAGTGATTTATATTAAGTAGTGTTTAAACGCCGTTTCGATGAATATTGGAACGGCGTTTTTTATTGTCTGACAGTTTTCCGCTACTCCTTAACAGTAAGGTTGTTTTCAATCATCCGAGTGTGGTATTGCTGGATTTCCGCTTTCAAGATTCGAAGCATTTCTTCCTCATATTCAGGATATTGTCCGGCAAGATTGTCTGTCAGGAGTGTGTCTTCGGCAGGCTTGAACAACCCGGTTTCCTTTGTGCCGTCGAATTGAAGGAAGAACTCGCCCTTTTCAATCTGATATAGTGGAGTGTTGAAATTTACAACATAACCAGCGGTGTCTTGTTCGTTAAAATATGAGTTACCGAAAGCGATAAATGGCTGGTCGAAATTCATATAATCCAGAATTGTAGGAGTTATGTCGGTGTGGCAGAATAGTTTGTCTGACACTTTTTTCAAATTGCTGCCCGGGTGGTAAAATAATATTGGTACGGCAAAAAGATTGCGGTCGGTTGAGTATCTGGGGCTGATGATTTGGTTGGTATGGTCGGCAGTGATTACAAAAAGTGTGTTTTCGAACCATGGATATTGCTGCATTTTATTGAAGAACAGCCTGATTGCATTGTCGGTATACTGCACGCATTTTGTTATGGGCATCGGGCCTTCAGTAAATGTGTCGCGATATTTTTCTGGCAATCGGAACGGATTGTGCGACGAAGCTGTAAAGCACACTGTCACAAATGGTTGAGGAATGGTGCCCAAACTTTTGGCGTAGTATTGCAGAAACTCCTCGTCCCAAATGGCCCAATGTCCGTCGAAATCGTCCTTGCCGTTGAAACTTGTATCGTTACAATATTCGGTCATTCCATAATAATCTTGAAAACCAGACAGTTTGGCAAAATTCAGAAAGCCCATGCTGCCGTTTGGCGCTCCATGGTAAAATGCTGAATAATATCCTTTTTGACCTAATAGCGAAGCAAGACTGTTCACCTTGTTGTTGGAGTACATGCTCATGAAAAAGTGGTCGGTCAGGAATGGTATGCCGGCTAAAATGCTGGGCATGGCGTCAATCGACTTGCGGCCTGTCGCGAATGCGGTTTTGAATGTAAGACCTTCATTATAAAGTGAATCAAGGAACGGAGTGTAACCTTTTGTGCCGTTGAGGAAACCTGAGTATTCGCGCCCGAAACTCTCCAAAATCAGCACCACAACGTTCATCTCTTTAAACTCATCGGCTGGCTTGGGGCGGTGCTCAGGATTGTATATCGCCACCATTTCTTCGTCAGAGAAGTAGTTCGGATTTGTGAACGCGACATCGCCCATGGTGCGCAGAATGCAGTACGGAGTGTTCAGCACTATCGCTGACTCGTTGCTCTTTCTGATGTATTCGTTGGCGTTGTTCATATTCATCGGGCGGTGGTCGGCGTCGATGAAGAACGAGCCGCGCACAACCGCCAAAAAGAAGTAGATGCAAAGTAGGGTTGCCGGCAATATCTTCAGCGGATATTTTTTTATGGAATACTCATCGCCCTTCGTTTCAGGGTTATAATAGAAACGTACAACGATGAAAACAAGCAAGATAGCTGTTAATGTCAGTGGCCAAAAGTCAACAAGGCCCTTGGCGAAAATGCCGAAAAGATTGTTCTCGTTGCTGAATTCGTTGAAAAACGAAAAATTGGTGCGTCGGCCGTTAAATCCAAAGTAGGCGGCATCGAAAATGTTGGCGCATACGCCAATCGAAAAGGGGATTATGAAAAAATATTTCGCGATTTTTCGGTATGTGTCGTTGAAAACGAATTTGAAAGGCAGAATCATCATCGCAAAACTGATGCCGGTCAGATAGATGATTGCGGCAAAGTCGAATTTCATGCCGCCATACATAAGTGTCAACAGATGAGACAGTTCTATGTCGCTGTAATACGTTTTGTTGGCAATAAAGAACACAATTCGGCATACAGTGAGCACAGCAAATGCGAAAAAGAAATTGACCGCATATTGCATTATCGGGTGCCGTATGATTTTTCTGACCGACATTTCTGAAATCGTTTTGTGGCTGCAAATTTCATCTTTTTTTGTTTGCGGCAAAAAAAAACAGACTGGCCGGCGCCTCTTAAAGTCTGTCGGGTGTTTATGGCTGTTGTTTTTTGATATACATTTGTGCCAATGTTTGTGCAGACATCTGCATTTTAAAGAATATGAATATGACAATCAGTGATTTGCAGTCGGAAATAATGCGCTTGAAGAAAGAGCGCGGCATTTGTATTTTGGCACACGCTTATCAAAGTCACGACATTTGGGAAGTGGCTGATTATGTGGGAGATTCGTTTGGTTTGAGCCAGAAGGCCGCTGAAGCCGAAGCCGATACTATTTTGATGTGTGGTGTGCGGTTTATGGCCGAGACGGTAAAGATTCTCGCTCCTCAGAAACGAGTGCTATTGTCGAGTTCAGATGCAGGCTGCCCTATGGCCGAACAAATCAGCAAAGACCGGCTGCGCAAACTGAAAGCGGAGAATCCAGGCTACACAGTGGTGGCTTATATCAACACCACAGCCGATTTGAAGACTGAGTGCGATGTGTGTGTCACTTCATCGTCGGCAGTGAATGTTATCAAGGCGATAGACAACGATAAGATTCTGTTCATACCTGATTGCAATTTGGGCGCATGGGTTCAGAAGCAAGTGCCCGAAAAACAGTTTGTGTTTGTCAATGGCGGCTGCCCGACGCATCTGCTCATGTCGCCAGCTGATGTTGCGCATGCTCGCGCGTTGCATCCCGACGCATTGTTGCTTGTGCACCCCGAGTGCCAGCCTTCGGTAACAGCTCTGGCTGATTATGTGGGGAGCACAACCGAGATTATGGCATTTGCAAAAAAAGACAGTCACCGTCAGTTCATCATCGGAACCGAGAACAGCATTGTCCAGCATCTTCAAATAGAGAATCAGGAGAAGATGTTTTTTCCGCTTTCGAAACACTGCATCTGCCACAATATGAAGCTCACCACTTTAGGCGATGTTTACCATTGTGTTGCGGGTATGGGCGGAGAGGAGATTACAATGGACGAGGAAACACGTCTGGCCGCCAAACGTAGCATTGATGCAATGTTAGAACTTGGCAAGAAGAAATAAAAAAGCCGTTCCTAAGGAACGGCTTTTTTATTCTATTGTACCTCAATTGAAAAGCTTGATTATTTTACCGATTTAACAACGGCTTCGAAAGCCTTTGGTTGGTTCATTGCAAGGTCGGCAAGGACTTTGCGGTTGATTTCAACATTGGCTTTCGCCAGTTTGCCAATAAGTTCCGAGTATGACAACCCGTATTGGCGAGC
>JAFZWI010000055.1 GCA_017617355.1 Salinivirgaceae bacterium
CCGTTGTGTATTGCGCATCCACTTCCTCCTCCGTGCTCTCGCCGAGTGCGAAAAAATCCATCAGCACCACAAGGTCGTCAACTGCCGATTTGGCGTCGTTGTAGCAGGCAATCCAACTCTTGATGCCGTTGATTTTTTTCAGTTGCGCCTCCGCCTTTTTGGGGTCGTCCCAGAAATCGGGGGCCTGACTTTTCTGCTGCTCCTCGTCGAGTTCAACAAGACGGCTGTCGATGTCGAGATGCTTGCGCAGCGCCTCAACGCGGCTCACAAGGTCTTTTTGTTGTTCGGGTAGTACCATTATATTTTTGATTTATTGATTAACTGATTTATAGAAAATTGGTATTGGGTGTTGGGTTTTAGGTGTTGGTTTTCGAATCCACTAACACCCAACACCTGACACCTAACACCAAGTTAGGTTATCAACTCCATCCTATTGCAATCCAACTTCAGGAAGATGAACAGCAGCATTGTGAAGCCCCACAGCGACGAGCCACCGTAACTGAAGAACGGCAGCGGAATACCGATTACAGGCATTAGTCCTATAGTCATTCCGATGTTGACCACAATGTGGAAGAAGAATATTGACGCCACACAATAGCCGTAGATGCGGCTGAACTTCGATTTTTGACGCTCGGCCAGCACAAGCAGACGCACGAGCAGCGTCAGGAAGAGCAGCAGCAGCACAGTGGTGCCCACAAAGCCCCATTCCTCGCCAATGGTACAGAAAATGAAGTCAGTGCTTTGTTCAGGCACGAATTTGAACTTAGTCTGCGTGCCTTGCAGGTAGCCCTTGCCAGCGAATCCACCAGACCCAATGGCAATCATCGATTGGTTGACGTTGTAACCAGCGCCCTTCAAATCAACCTCAATTCCAAGCAAATGGTTGATACGAGCACGTTGGTGCGGCGCCAGAACGTTATCGAAGAAATATCCAACCGAAAAGGCAAACCCGATTGACGCCACAGCAATGCCAATAATGGCCGCTATCTTGCCCAGTTTGTGCCAATAGGTATAGACAAGGAAGAACGGAACCGACAAAGCGATACCGACAAGCAGCGGCACGTATTTCGGCCATTCAGGAAGCAGCAGCCACCAAGCCACAAAAGCCAATCCTGTAGTGCCGACCAAAACAGCGGCTGCCACAGCAAGTTCCTTCGGCTTGTCGCGCAGAATATAAAAGGCGATGAACGCTATCAGCTCAATCACCAATATTATTATGTGCATTTCGACCAGCAGCGACAAAATGAAAATGGCAAGCAGTATCAGCCCCAAAATGAAATAGATAGGTTTCATTCCCTCGCGGAAATAGGCTATCAGCAACGCCGCAAAAACCAAGGCCGAACCGGTGTCGTTCTGCAGCAGAATGAGCGCCGACGGCATAAAACATATCACCAGAATTCTCAATATCCAGCGGAACCCGTTGGGATTGAAATTGTAACGCGACATGCACTTGGCCAACAGCATCGAGGCGGCTATCTTGGCAAACTCGGCAGGCTGCACCTGAATAGGTCCCAGCACAATCCACGATTTGGCACCATTCACAGTCGAACCGAACAGCAGCACGCCCAGCAGCACCAGCATTAGCGCAATGTAGATTATTTCGGCGAATGTTGAATAAAACTTACTGTCTATCAGCAGCATTATGATACCAATGAGCGCCGCCGCGCCAATCCACATAAGCTGACGACCGTAACGAGTGGCCAGGCTGAAACTGATGTTGTCAGGCGAGTACGACGCTGAGTAGATGTTGAACCAGCCGAGCGTAACCAGCACCAAATACAGGATGACTGTAAACCAATCGATATTGCGCAGTATGTTATTTCTTTGTTCCATTAATAAAATCTGTTGTCAGTATCCGTTTCTCGAGCCACGGCCGCGTAATGGTGTCGGTCAGGTAGCGCTCAATCATCAGGCTTGCCACCGGAGCGGCGTATGTTGCGCCAAAGCCGGCGTTTTCAATGTAAACCGATATTGCAATCTTCGGATTCTCGCGCGGGGCGAAGGCCATAAAAATCGAATGGTCCTTGCCATGCGGATTCTGCGCTGTGCCTGTTTTTCCGCACACCTCAATACCACGTATCGCGGCAATGCCGGCCGTTCCACCCTCAGGCGAATTGACAGCACGGTACATTCCCTCAATAATCGTCGGGAAGAACACCGTGTCAATGTCGGTCAAATGTTTCTGATGAAACTCAGTCAGTACATCGTCCTTTGAATCAACCACTTCCTTTACAACGTGAGGCGTGTAGTAATATCCATGGTTGGCAATGGTTGATGCCAGATTGGCCATTTGCAACGGCGTGAGCAGCAACTCACCCTGCCCGATAGACAACGATACAATGTTGAGTGATTTCATCCGGCTTTTTCCGAAAACGCGGCTGTAGTAGCTCAGCGTCGGCACATAGCCGCTTACCTCGTAAGGCAGGTCAACTCCCAATTTCGCGCCAAGTCCGAACGATGTAACATGGTTGCGCCACACAGTGAAAGCGCTGTCAATGGAGCCGTATTTCGGATTGTCGAGAATGTTGCGGAAGTCGGCGGCGAAATAGGCATTGCACGAGTGCTGCAGCGCCTCGACAATATTCAGCGGCGAGGCGTGGCCGTGGCAGCCCATGTGGAAACGCCCGACAGTGTAACCGTAGTGGCAGCCGTAGCGTGTGTAAAGTCCCGTTATCGAACCTTCCTGAAGACCGATGAGCGCGTTCACCGTCTTGAACGTAGAGCCGGGCGGATAGCGCGCCTGCAACGGACGGCAGAACAGTGGATTGAGTGAGTCGGCACGGAGCATGGCGTAGTTGTCGGAACGCGCGCGCCCCACAAGCAAACCCGGGTCGTAGGTCGGCGACGACACCATTGCCAGAATCTCGCCCGTTGACGGCTCAATGGCCACAACGGAACCCAGCTTGCCGCGCATCAGCTCCTCGCCGTAAGCCTGCAACTGGGCATCGATAGTGAGCACAATATCATTTCCGTCGACAGCGGCTGTGTCGTACATGCCGTCCTGATAGCGGCCTTTTATGCGGTTATGGACGTCCACCATATAAATCTCGACGCCTTTCTTTCCGCGCAGTTGCGGCTCGTACATACGTTCCACACCGCTTATGCCGATGTAGTCGCCCGAATTGTAATAAGCGTCTTTTTTAGTTGTGTTGGCGTCAACCTCGCCCACATATCCGAAGATGTGCGCGGCAATATTGTGCGGATAGATGCGCAGGCTTCGCGTCTGGGCGTAAAAACCTTTGAATTTGTACAGATTCTCCTGAAAGGCGCCATACTGCTCAGCCGAAATCTGTTCCAAGAAAACCGACGATTTGTAATACGAGTAGCGTTTGGCTTTCTGTAAGCGGCGGTTCACCTGGTCGGGAGTGATATCCAACAAACTGCAGAACAGCGCCGTGTCGAACTCATGCAACTGGTTGGGCGTAACCATAAGGTCGTAAGCCGCCTGATTATAGACAAGCAGCTCGCCATTGCGGTCATAGATGAGGCCGCGAGCCGGATACTGAGTCACATAGCGCAGTACGTTGTTCGACGCCGACATCTTATACGACTGGTCGATAACCTGCAGAAAAAACAAGCGGCAAACGTATATCAGGAAGATAAATGCGAACAATCCTCCAATCACAAAACACCGTTGGCGGAAAGGGTTCATTTATTACGCACAAACAAGAATTGACTCAAGAATATAAGGAACATTGTGAAGACGATGCTGAGCAAAGCCCGTCCCAAAACCAGATGCAAATCGCTGAATTTGAAGGCTTCGACAACAAACAGGAACACATGATGCGCCACCACAATAACCAAGCTGTATTTGAAAAACCACCCGACACCGAAAGTACGGATATTCGGGGTTTCTATCGGGTCGATATTATCACGCGGCATCAGTCCGGCGATGACATACTGACGCAGAAAACCGGCAAAAACAGTGGCTGATGCGTGTATGCCCGGCGAGTTGCAGAACATATCGATGCAGATGCCGATTGCAAACGACAGAATAAGCGTGAACCACCCCGGAATGGTAAACGGCAGCATTATGACAAACAGAATATACAGATAGGGGTTGATGAAACCGCCAAGCTGCACCTGATTGAGCACTCCCACCTGCAGAAGCACCAGAATAACAAATCGGATGATATTTCTTAAAAGCACATTATTCATTTTCTGCTCGGTTTTGCAATTCCAATTGTTCCTTCTTAAGCAGATTGCGAACAACCTGCACGTTTGTCAGTTTCTTGAAATCGACCGCCAGACGCACCCGCAATGTTATAAAGCCGTTGGTACCCGAATCAAGAATGGTATCAACGAGGCCTATCGGCTCACCTTTCGGGAAAATGGTTGAATAGCCACTCGTTATCACAGCATCGTTTTTAAAGACACGGATGTGAGCCGGCAAATCTTTCAGAATGGCATAATGATAGTCGCGGCCGTCCCAAGTCAGAGTACCAAAGTAGCCGTTGTTTTCAAGCATTGCGCTTATGTTCAAATCCTGGTTCAGCACCCCGATAACCGAAGCGAAATTGGGCGACACATCCTTCACGACACCCACAACACCCGATGCCGACACTACAGCCATTCCCGGCTCAATGCCATGCTTGCTGCCCACATTCAAGGTCAGGAAGTTGTTAGAAGTCTCAACCGAGTTGCCGATAACCATACATGGAATGTACTCATACTGCTGGGTATAGACCTCATCTTTGACACAATGCACCTCCGCCGTGTCGCATTTAAAAGCCGAAGGCATCTGGCTGCGCAGCCGCGCCAGTTCCTCGTTCAACTCCTGGTTTTTCTGATTCAGATAAAGATAATGGTCAACAGCCGAAAACACCGTGTTGACGCCGCCAGCCACCGCCGACGATGAATTGATGAAACAGCTGCGCTGATAGCCGTTGTATTGCATAACCAGAAACAACGACAGGCTCTCAATCAGCACGAAGAGAATCACGTAGTGGTTTCGCAATATGAACAGAATCAGGTTTCGCATTTATTGTTTAAAGGTTTAACTGCCCCGCTGTTTAACAAGTTTAAAGTCTAGAAATTAGTGCTTCGCTGTTTAGGAAATCAACTTTCTAAACCTTTAAATCCTCCCAACTATCAATCCTAAATAATTCAGTTATTCAATAAATGAATAATGCCCGTCAATTATTTGACAGGCACTATTCGTTTTTTATCGTATCAAGAATTTGAATTTGTTCGAATTCTTCAGTGCGATGCCGGTGCCGCGTGCCACGCAATGCAGCGGGTCTTCGGCAACGTGGAACGGAATCTTTGTCTTTTCGGTCAGACGTTTGTCGAGTCCGCGCAACAGTGCGCCGCCGCCTGTCAGATAGATGCCTTTTCGGTAGATGTCGGCGTACAACTCAGGCGGAGTGTGCTCCAAGGTTGCCAAAATGGCTGTCTCAATCTTGCTGATAGAGCGGTCGAGACAGTGGGCAATCTCCTGATACGAAACCGGAATCTCGATTGGCAGTGCCGTCATCTGGTGCGGGCCGCGAACCAGATAGTCTGCGGGCGGCTCGTCAAGGTCAGGTAGCGCCGAACCAACTTTAATCTTGATGTCCTCAGCTGTCGGCTCACCTATCTTGATATTATGCTGATGACGCATATACTCGCGGATGTCCTCGGTAAACTCGTCACCGGCGATGCGGATTGACTCGTCGGCAACAATGCCGCCCAACGAAATGACGGCAATCTCAGTGGTACCACCACCGATATCGACAACCATGTGGCCCTCCGGTGCCTCAACGTCAACGCCCATACCAAGCGCAGCTGCCATTGGCTCGTAAATCATCAGCACCTCGCGGCCGCCAGCGTGCTCCGAAGAGTCGCGCACGGCACGCAGCTCAACCTCAGTTGAGCCCGAAGGCACACAGATGACGATTTTCAAAGCCGGTGTGAACAGCTGTGTCTTTTTCTCGTTCACCATTCTGATAAGTCCGCGAATCATCTTTTCTGCAGCGTCGAAGTCGGCAATCACACCGTCGCGCAACGGACGAATGGTTTTTATGTGTTCGTGGGTCTTGCCGTGCATCATACGCGCCTTCTCGCCAATGGCTATAACCTTTTGCGTGTTATTGTCGATAGCCACTATCGAAGGTTCGTCAACCACAATCTTGTCGTTGTGAATAATGATTGAATTGGCTGTACCTAAGTCAATTGCAAGTTCTTGAGTTAAAAACGAAAACAATCCCATTGTTTATGTATTTTCTAGTGTTTGAAATGTCTAATTCCGGTGAATACCATTGCAATGCCGTACTTGTTGCAGGCCTCGATGACTTCAGGGTCGTGGATGCTGCCGCCCGGCGTTACAATGTATTTGATGCCAAACTCGTTGCAGGCATCAACGCTGTCGCTGAATGGGAAGAAGGCGTCAGAAATGAGCACGCTCTCACCAATTGTGCAACCTTGTTTCAAGTTAAAGCGCGGCACTGTCAGGCGTTGCAGACTGTCGATGCGGTTGGGCTGTCCCATTCCGGCACCTGTCAGCCAATAAGAACCGTCAGCGGCTTGCGATACAAGCGCCATTGAGTTGCTCTTCAAGTATTTGCAGGCCTGTGTTCCGAATTTTGCAAGGTCAATCTGTTTGTCAGTGAACTTGCAGTCGGTAACAGGTTTGTATTCTTTATCCATACCCTCGTCCTCGTCCTGAACCAGCAGACCACCGTTCACTGAACGGTACATCTTCTCGCCAGTGATTGTCGGCTTGACCGGTGTGACAAGCACGCGCAGGTTTTTCTTCTTTGCCAGAACCTCTTTCGCCTCTTCGGTGAACGATGGGGCAATGATTATCTCGATGAATTTTCCGGTGAACCATTCGGCAATCTGCTTGTCAACCTCGCAGGTGAAGCAAACAATGCCACCGTAAGCGCTCACAGGGTCACCTGCCCAAGCCAGCTCCAAGGCTTTCATCGGGCTGTCGGCTACTGCCAGACCGCAGGGGTTCAGGTGCTTAACAACTGCCACGCCAACTTTGTTCTTGATGTTGTCGACAGCGTTGTAGGCGTCGCTTGCAGCCTTCCAGGCAGCATCAGCGTCGAGCATATTGTTGTATGAAATCTCTTTGCCTTGCAGACACGGTGAACCGGCCAGCGTGTGCTCGAGATTGGTGTTTTTGAACGGATAGAAAACGGCCTTCTGATGCGGGTTCTCGCCATAGCGAAGCACCTTGCCGTTTGTCAGGCTTATTTTCTCCGACTCCTCGTTGTCTTTGTTGAAGTAGTTGAAGATTGCCGAATCATAGTGCGACGATGTGTCGAAAGCCTTGCGGGCGAACTCGCGGCGTTGCTCAAGAGTGGTTTCGGCACCTTGTTTTTGCAGAATTTCGAGCAACTCGCCATACTGCTCACGCGAACTTACAATCACAACGTCTTTGAAATTCTTTGCAGCTGCGCGGATGAGTGAGATTCCGCCAATGTCGATTTTCTCGATGATGTCGGCCTCGCTTGCGCCGCTTGCAACTGTCTGCTCAAACGGATAAAGGTCAACAATCACAAGGTCGATGTCGTCAATCTCGTACTGTTTCATCTGCTCCTTGTCCTGTGCGTTGTCGCGACGGCCAAGAATGCCGCCGAATATTTTCGGGTGCAGAGTCTTCACGCGTCCGCCCAAAATCGACGGATATGTTGTCAGCGACTCAACTGTCTGTACGTTTACGCCAAGTTTTTTGATGAAATCGAAGGTACCTCCAGTCGAAATGATGTTTACACCAAGTTTGTCGAGCTCCTTCACTATCGGCTCCAATTGGTCTTTGTAAAAGACCGAAATAAGAGCGTTTTTAATTTTTGTTGCCATTAACAATTCCTTTAAACCTGATAATAAATAAGATATGGCCGCTTTACGCCCGCCACCTTAATGCACAAATATATAATATTTGACTTGGTGCAAAAGTACGTTTTACCTTATTTGTAAACAAGATTTTAAACAAGTTGCAAAGCATTTTTTCATCGTTTTTTATTATCGGTTACACCGTGCGAATGACAGCTGTTGCTTTATATTAATAACCTATTCGCGGTACGTTTCGGCATATCAGGTTACCAATACGAAACAAAAAAAGCTCCCACAATGTGAGAGCTTTGCGATTATGTTTTTGTGATACTTAGTCAACTATCAAGCTGCGGATGCTGTCGGCTTTGTGGCAGATAGCATCAAAAATCACATCGTTCACTGTCGGACGCTGCGATGAGCCAAGCACCGTCTTGCCGTCGGATGTAACCTCAGCGCTGATTTCTGATGCAACGGTGTTTATACTATTATAGGTATTCTGCAAGTCGACAAGCCACTCATACACTTTTGCAACGTTGGGGCTGTTTTTGTAGTTGTCGAGCAACTTGAGCAGTATTGAAAGCGACAGGCGTTGGTCAACCACAAGGTCTTTCAGCTTCTCGTTATTGGCTGCAAGGTCGGCAAGCGATGTGGAGAGGTAAAGGCCTTCAATCCAACCACCGACGGCAATCAGTGCGGCAACCTCGGCGCGGCCAGTCTCTTTCAGATAATCGCTCGAACCAACAAAACCTTCGGTCAGGATTTCCATAAGCGAGTCGCGGTTGTTGATATTGTGCTCGATACGCTCAACGATGTCGTTCTTGACAAACTCGAGGATGCCCAGCTCATCGGCCATTTTCTTAGCCGTTGCCATATAACGAATCGAAGTTTGTGTCTGATTGAAAAGACCTGCATAGCTCAAATCGGCACCGTAGACACCAAAATTCAGAGCTTTCTGGAATGTTGTGGTGTAGTTGCTTGCATTCTCGGCCGGATTAGCCAAATCGACATTGTAAGGAACACCTGTTGTCTGTATCAAATAAGCTGTCTCGACGGGCGACGGCAATGCGTAGAAAACCTGTTTTGCCTTCTCAACCGACTCGTTGATTTCGCCCTCTCCCATTTCAGATGCCATTTTCGGCTTTTTGCTGTTGCTGCTGCAACCAGCTGCAATTAAGCCTATTGCAGCAATCAATAATAAACTGTATTTTTTCATTTTAAAATTCGTTTTTCAAAAACGGCTAAAAGTATCAATTTTTATTACACCAAAGCATTTTTAATTCCGAATAAAGATTTTTTGAAAAACCGCAAAATCTTCTTCGGGTGCAAAATGTTATTTATCAGCGCATCGCACTATTATTTATTCGCGTAGTACCTCTGCCCAAATATTGACGAACCGACGCGGACCATTGTCGAGCCGTGGGCAATTGCCAGCTGGTAGTCGCCCGACATTCCCATCGATATTTCCTTGAACTCGTTGTTCGCGGCAAAATAATCGGTTTTGAGGGTGTCGAATATTTGTTTCAGGTGGGTGAACTCACGATTGGTCTGGTCCTTGTCGTCGGTTAGGCTGCCAATGCCCATCACACCGCAGATACGAACGTTCTGCATTGCCTTAAATTCATCGGACTCAAGCAATTGTCGGGCTTCGTCGAGGTTCATGCCG
>JAFZWI010000056.1 GCA_017617355.1 Salinivirgaceae bacterium
GAAGGTTCTCGACGGTGTCAGCATCAAATCGACGATTGTTGAAGTTGGCGGTCAAGCCGATATTGAGGCGGCTGTGGCAAAGGCAATGGAGCAGAACGATTCGGTTGGCGGCATTGTCGATTGCCGTGTGAACGGTCTGCCTGTCGGGCTTGGCGAGCCTTTCTGGGATTCGGCGGAGTCGCTCATCAGCCACGCCGTGTTTGCCATTCCTGCCGTCAAAGGCATTGAATTCGGAAGCGGTTTTGCGGCTGCCAAAACGGTTGGCTCGCAGCATAACGACGTAATCATCGACGAGCGCGGCACAACAGCCACCAACAACGCTGGCGGCATCAACGGCGGCATCACCAACGGCAACGAGCTTTATTTCCGTCTGGCCGTGAAGCCCACAGCAAGCATCGCCCGCGAGCAAATGACCTATAATTTTGAGACTCACAAGGTTGAACCACTGATAGTTAAAGGCCGCCACGATGCGTGCATCGCCTTGCGCGTGCCGCCAATCGTCGAGGCAATGACGGCGATTGCGCTGGCGGATTTGAAGTTGCTGGCAAAGGCTATCAAACTGTAATATAGATATTTATCATAGTCCGTCATGGCCAGAAAAAACGAACAGTTGCCCGATGTCAAGTTTTCATCAATAGCAGTGCTTATCGATGCGGAAAATGTTGACCGGCAGAAGATTGAGTCTATTTTGGCTAAACTTGGACAATTGGGCACCATAACAACCAAAAGGGTTTATGGCGACTGGTCGCAGGAGAAATTGCAGACATGGAAGGATGTGGTTTCGATTTGCGCTTTACGTACAATGCACCATTTTGTCCACAGCAAGCAGAAAAACACATCCGACATAGCATTGGTCATCGATGCCATGGATTTGCTGCATACGGGCATTTATGACGCTTTTGCCATTGTTTCGAGCGACGGCGATTTCAGCAACCTAGCTGTCAGAATCCGCAACGAAGACAAAGTGGTTATAGGCGTAGGGCAGAACAAAACCAACTATAATTTTGTGAGTATCTGCAATATATTTATCAATCAGGACAAACTTGCATCGTCGGTTGATACAGCCAACCCCATGAGGTTAAAAAACAAGGTTGAGACGCTGAACTCAAAAATGGCCGAAAAGGACAAAACCATTAAGGCTCAGGCTGCTAAGATGAAAGAGAAGAACAAAGCAATGAGCGATTTGCGGAAAGAGCTGTCGACCGTAAAAAAAGAGTTGCGCGCAGCAACGGGCGGCACAAAGAAACTTGAGTCACAATTGGCTAAACTTCAAAAAAATAACGAGTCGCTGAAGAAGAAGGTGGAAGTGGCTAAAGCGCGTCTGACGGCCAAAACAACTAAAAAATTCATCGACTTGCTGTTGAATGCCATTTCGGGCGAGGAGATAGGAGAGAACAAATATCCGCTTGATATTATCGGTAAGAAAATCAGAGAAGAAAACCCAACATTCAGGCCTTCGGATTATGGTTTTCCTACATTGTCGAAACTACTGGCTTCAACACCGGGTGTTAAGGTAACAACAGAGCAGAACCGCGTGCTGTTCAGCATGAGCAACGATTTGGCCAAATTGAATTAGACAATTTGAGCGTATTTAACTGATTGTAAAAGGTTTTCGTTATCTCTTACTGCATCGATTTCTTCTGCACAAACTCGTAGAAATCGTCTTTGTATTTGTCGGCTATAACAATACATTGGTTGTTTATCATAACGCTGTTGCGCTCAATTGATTTTATCTCGTTGAGCGAGATTATGTACGACCTGTGCACACGCATAAACCTATCAGCCGGCAGATTCTCCTCAAGCGTTTTAAGGCTCATCAGCGTCAGAATGGGGCGCGGCTTCGATTTCAGCCATATCTTGATGTAATCTTTCAGCCCTTCGAAGTATAGAATATCGTCATAATCGATGCGAATTTGCTTGTAATCGGCCTTTACAAACATATAATCGTTGCTTATGGTAGGTTTGTTGTTGTTGCTGCCGCGCTGCAGAGTGAACCATTCAAGCGCACGGTTTGCGGCTGTCAGGAACTCATTGTAGTCGAAGGGTTTGAGCAGATAATCGAGAGCTTCAACTTTGAAACCGGCAAGCGCGTATTTGTCGAATGCGGTGGTGAATATCACGCGATTCTTCTTGCGCAGCGTCTTTGACAGCTCAAGTCCGTTGAGTCCGGGCATCTGAATGTCAAGGAACAGCAGGTCGATGTCCTCTTCTTTGGCCAGCAGGTCAAGCACTTCAAATCCGTTGTTGCATCGGCCTTTAAGCTCTAAAAACGGGGTTTTTGTAACGTAACTTTCAATCAAGTCAAGAGCCATTGGCTCATCGTCGGCAATCAAACACGTTATTTTCTGTTCCATATTATCCAGTTTTTCTATAACCGCATAAAGATAATAACTCTGTCAGAAAATGAGCAGGTATTTTTCGTGTTTTATGCTTCAATCGACAGGTATGCTAGGAATTTGCCGTTCTCGATTTTTGTGTAGAATTCTGATTTGTCGGGATATATCAAGTTCAGCCGGCGTCTGATGTTCTCAAGGCCGATTGACGAGCCACCTGTCAGGTTGCTGCCAACCTCCTCAAAATATGGGTTGCTGGTTTGGAAGATAATCTTCCGGCCTTCGATTTTCATACTGAATTTCAGCTCCGACTTGCCTTGTGGCAGTATTCCGTGTTTGAACGAATTTTCGATAAGCGATATGAACATCAGAGGTGCGACTTCAATGCCGTTAGTGTTTTCGGGGAAGTCATATTCAACAACAGTTGTGGCTGCCGAACGCAATTTCATCAACTCAATGTATTTCGACATAAAGGCTATCTCGCCGTCAAGAGGAACAAGTGAGCTGTTGGTTTCATAGAGCAGATAGCGCATCAGCTTGCTAAGGTTGTGTATGGTCTCTTTTGCACGCTCCGGCGATATGTCGACCAGCGAGTAGATGTTGTTGAGCGAGTTGAAGAAGAAGTGCGGTTGTATCTGATATTCAAGATGTTTTAACTCGGTTTGCAATTGCTCGGCAGCACTTTTCTGATGTTTGGTTTCAATCTCCTGCCAATGCTCGTAGATGCGAATGGCTATGGCCATAACCATTGGCAGTACCATACTGAACATTGTGCTGAAACAGTACCAATATATAAATTCCATATGGTGGGGAGCTGCCCGCCAGTTGAAAAACACTATTCTGATTGACAGACTGACACACGCTAACGCAAATAATATCAGTATGTTGGCTCCGAAGAACAAAATCTTTTTCTTCCCGAAGAACAACTTGTCAACCATTGATAAATAGTTGATATAGAAGACTATTGCATATAAGAATATCGAAACCCACCAGCGTTCAACTATATGCCAAAAAACAAATTCGGTATTAGTTGACAGCAGTATTGGCATGCATAATAGGAAAATCCATATCACGCTGTGTATCAATATCTTGAAAAAGCGGGGCTTATTGCTGATATTGTTGTTTATGTTTTCGATAGTGCTCATTATAATAGTTGCTCTGATTTAACGATGCAAATATTAAATCTATTCATCGCAACCAAAATAATTCATAGAAGAATATGCTTTTATTCTTCCCAAACTGCCTTTTTTATCCGACAAAGCAATTACGGATTGTCTGATTAACAGATTAACTGAAAGATTTATTGACTGATTGAAGAATTGAAGGACTGAGGAATCTTCTAAATCCTACATCAGCGTTAGCGTCAGCGTCAGCGTCAGCTTAGCAACCGCACTTCTTCTTAAACGAGAACTTGTTCTCTTCATGGTGTATTAGTCTGACAATGTTCTTTCTATGAGTGATAATCAGCAGAACGGCTTCGGCCACAGCGAACACCATCAGCGATACGATGTGAATCTTGAGAACGAAGATAATCATAATGGGGAAGGTGAGACCGCCCAGCATTGAACCAAGTGACACGTATTTGCTGATAAGCAGCACCACTACAAACACACCGAAGCACGCCAGCGCCGACAGCGGACTGAGCGCCACAGCAATGCCCAAAAGCGTTGCCACGCCCTTGCCGCCTTTGAAATGCGCGTAAATGGGGAAGATGTGGCCCAGAACAGCGAAAACGCCGAGCAGCAGCTGCAGATTGACAAACGGCTCAGTGC
>JAFZWI010000007.1 GCA_017617355.1 Salinivirgaceae bacterium
GTGCACTCATCGCTCGACCACCTGTTCAAGCTCATCGACATTGCCAAGGTTTACGGCATCCAAAACACTTTCGTTCACTGCTTTATGGACGGCCGCGACACTGACCCGAAGAGCGGCAAGGGCTTTATTGCCGACCTTCAGAAGCATTGCGACGCCAACATCGGCCACATTGCAAGCATCATCGGCCGTTTCTACGCAATGGACCGCGACAAACGCTGGAACCGCATCAAAATAGCTTACGACCAATTGGTTAATGGCATCGGCCGCAAGGTTACCGATATGGTTGAAGGCGTGCAGAGCTGCTACGACACCGACTCAGAGGAGCACAAGAATACCGACGAGTTTATGGAGCCGCTCATCAACGCTAATGTTGACGGCCGCATCAAAGACGGCGATGTTGTAATCTTCTTCAACTACCGCAACGACCGCGCCAAAGAGCTCACCATCGTGCTGACACAGAAAGATATGCCGGAAGAGGGAATGAATACCATCCCGAATCTGCAGTACTACTGTATGACACCGTACGACGCCACTTTCACCGGAGTGCACATTCTGTTCCCGAAAGAGAACGTGAACAACACTTTGGGCGAATATTTGAGCAGCAAAGGTTTGAAGCAGCTGCACACTGCCGAAACAGAGAAGTACGCTCACGTAACGTTCTTCTTCAACGGCGGTCGCGAGGCACCGTATGACGGCGAGGAGCGTACACTGGTGGCATCGCCGAAGGTTGCAACCTACGACTTGCAACCCGAAATGAGCGCTTACGAGGTGAAGGACAAATTGATTGCAAGCATCAATACCAATAAGTTCGACTTTATTGTGGTGAACTTCGCCAATGGCGATATGGTTGGCCACACTGGTGTTTACGAAGCCATCTGCAAAGCCGTTAAGGCTGTCGATTCTTGTGTTGGTGAGGTTGTTGAGGCCGCCAAAAAGAACGGCTACGACACCGTTATCATTGCCGACCACGGCAACGCTGACAATGCCATCAACCCTGACGGCACACCAAACACAGCACACTCGCTCAACCCTGTTCCAATCATTGTTGTATCGGACGAGGTGAAGAAGGTGAAAAACGGCCGTCTGGCCGACGTGGCACCAACCGTCTTGACTCTTATGGGTCTTGATATCCCTGCCGAGATGGATGGTAACGTGCTGGTTGAATATTGATTATATAGTTTATAACACTGACAAATGCCGTTTCGGTTTTCCGGGACGGCATTTTTTATGTCGCTTTGAAAAGTGTCGCACCAATGTCTGAATACAACCTTTGAAACGATAAATATTCGATGTAGTTTTGCCCCGCGAAACAGCAAAACAATGTACACCGACTTTCAGAATCAACTCCTGAGCAAACTGGCCGCCATCAACGATGCGGGGCTCTTCAATGAGTGCGGCACAACTATGTCGGGTGAGGCCGTAATCAATTCCGACAACGGTCCTATGCTGAATTTTCGCAACCCCTACCCTTTTCATCTAAACATCTGCCCGTCAGAACAATCGGTTAAGAACGCCTCTATCAGCTCGCTTGAGAAGAAAATCGCAAACCTGCTTGATGCCGAAAGCTGCATTCTCTATAACTCACCAGCCGATGCCAGTTGTGCACTTGCAAACCATCTGCTCGACCGCACCGATGCGCTAATTTACAACTCATTAGGTCAGTTCTCGATGAACGGCGGGGCAACTTTCTGCCGCCCTACCAAATACAAGTACCACGGTTTCGACACTCTTGACATTGAAAAACAACTGAAACTGGCTCAAGCGCAACAAAACCGGCTTCTGATAATTGACGCCGTTGATATTGCAACGGGCAATATCGCACCGCTGAACTCCACTTTTGAACTTACTGCCAAATACTACGCCATTGTGGCTATCGACCAGACGCTTTCGGCTGGAATAATAGGCAACGGCGGTCGTGGCATCTGCACCCTTTTCGACACCAACAGCACTGCCGAAATCCAAATTGGCTCGCTGCAAAACCTTGGAATCAACAGCGGAGCCTACATTGCCGGACGACGCGAGATTATAGACCTTCTGCGCCAACGGACCTCAAGCATCCCGGCATCGGCACCTATCACAACGCGCGACATTGCCGCCGCTGATGCCTCAATCGACGCCATTGCCGGAATGAACACCGAACGTCAATACATATTGCAGATTACCAACTATTTCATAAAGAAGCTTTACTGCCTCGGGCTTGAAATTCCGCCAACTTTATCATCGCGTTTTGCGGTGATGACAGGCGACAGTAGCACAACCGAAGCCATTGCCGAAACACTGGCGAAAAAAGGTGTGCTTGTAACGGCACTCATCGCTCCACACGTCAGCAAAGACCAATGCCGGCTTATTATAAGCCTTTCGGCTAGCCACACAAAAGAAGATGTGGAAAAAGCGGCAAGTGTTTTCGAGTCAATTACCGCAATGTTCCCCGCGAGAGAATAGCTTTCTTGCAACATTCTGTATACCAAAATATTACGCGGTTCAGTTTCGCCGTCCACTTTTTTAGTCAGCCACCAAACAAAACTCTTGCACTTACAAAAACTTGCATTACTTTTGCACCCGCGTAAAAGCACTGGCGTATGGTGTAATGGTAGCACATCAGATTTTGGTTCTGCCAGTCAAGGTTCGAGTCCTTGTACGCCAACAGTCTTCAAAAGAAAAGCCTTGTAGGTAAAAACCTACAAGGCTTTATTGTTTAATACAAATATCAAAGTTTTCTAATAGATAAAATTCAAAATAGTACTACTTGAAATAGTTTACATACGATAAGATTACATTACCCTATGTAATGATAATGCGGACCAAAGCGCTCAAAAGCGGCGCGGTCCAATTCCTCGCGTACACTCGGGTGTGCGATGCTTGTTATTAGCTTTGCGCGCTCCTGCATGGTGCGGCCGTAGAGGTTGACGGCTCCGTATTCGGTAACAAACCAATGAATGTGGAAACGTGTTGTTACCACGCTAGCGCCGGGTGTCAGTGTCGGCACAATCTTGCTAACACCTTTCTTTGTGATTGACGGCATTGCAATTATCGCTTTGCCCTCTTTGGCGCGCGAAGCACCATAGATGAAGTCAATCTGACCGCCGGCGCCTGAAAATTGCTTTGTGCCAATGGAGTCAGCGCAAACCTGACCGGTAAGGTCAATTTCAATGGCGGAGTTGATAGCCGTCATTTTTGGTTGCTGAGCAATGATGAACGGGTCGTTAGTGTAGGCCACATCCTGCATCAGAACCTGCGGGTTGTTGTTGACAAAGTTGTATACCTTGTTGGTCCCCAACAGGAATGTAGATACTATTTTGCCGCGGTCGAGGGCTTTGTTGGCGCCGTTGATGACTCCTTTCTCAACCAGATTCAGAACACCGTCGGCAAACATCTCGGTGTGCAAACCAAGGTTTTTGTGATTGCCTAGACAAGCCAGCGTTGCATTTGGCAACGAGCCGATGCCCAATTGCAGGCAGGCGCCGTCGTCAATCAGTTCGGCGCAGTGGCGGCCAATGGCAAGGTCGGTCTCGCTTGGTTCTTCGTAAAATTTCTCAATAAGCGGGGAGTCGTCCTCGACAAAAATGTTGATGCGGCTCATGTGTATCATGGCGTGTCCGAAAGCACGCGGCGCGTTCTTGTTGACAACAGCTATCACATAATCGGCAACTTCCATTGCGGCAAGGCAGGCATCGACCGATGTGCCGAGCGACACAAAGCCGTGCTCGTCGGGAGGGCAGACCTGAATCATTGCCACGTTGCATGGCAGATAGCCTTCGCGATAGAGCCTTGCGGCCTCGCCAAGAAAGACCGGAATGTAATCGGCGTAGCCTGATTGCACGTTTTTGCGCGTGTTGGCTCCTACAAAAAATGCATCGTGTTGGAATACTCCTTCAAACTCGGGTGCGGAGTAGGGGGCGTCGCCTTCGGTATGGAAGTGGTGGATGTGAACATTTTTCAGTTCGCCGCTGCGGCCGCGGTCGCACATGGCCTTAATCAGCACTTGCGGTGCGTTGCCTATGGCGCTCAAATGCACATGATCGCCCGATTTTATAACCTTGACAGCCTCAGCCGCCGACACGAATTTAATAGAAGTATTCTTATTCATTTTTATTGCATTATTATACAATTATAACGGAGCGCAAAAATATACATTTCTTTTATACTGATACAATAAAATGCAATTTTATTAGGCTTGCGTTAAATATTTGCAAATTGCATATATATGCAGAAAATATGCATATTCTTGAGACGGAAGCCAGCTATTTGCCGCTGCCCTCAAACACTATTTTAACGGTGTAGATGAGAATTTTTATGTCGAGATAGAGCGACATGTTTTCGAGGTAGATGATGTCGTATTTCAGGCGGTCGACCATTTCGTCGACGTTCTCGGCATAGCCGTATTTTACTTGTCCCCACGATGTTATTCCCGGGCGAACCTTGAAAACAGAATAGTAGTGTGGAGCCCGCTGTACAATCTGTTCAATGTAGAACTCGCGCTCCGGACGTGGTCCCACAAGCGACATATCACCTTTAAGCACATTGACAAACTGCGGAAGCTCGTCGAAGCGGACTTTGCGCATGAACCGGCCAAGCGGAGTTATACGTGGGTCGTTGTCGCTCGAAAGAGCCGGACCGTCTTTCTCGGCATCGACATACATTGTGCGGAACTTTATGATTTTGAAAGGCTTTGCGTATCTTCCTAACCGTTCCTGACAATAGAAAATAGGTCCTTTAGATGAGAATTTAACGCAAATGGCAAGAACAATGTAAGTCGGAATGAGCAATATAATAGCCATAAGTGACACCACAATATCGATTAGCCGTTTGACATTAATCTGCCATGCTGGCATTGTGTCGTGCGACATCTCAATGAGCGGAACGCCAAAGATTGACGACATTTTCACGTTACCCGAAATGATATCCAGAATGTCGGGGACGGCGCGGATTTGGACGTTGGTCGATTTCACCTTGACCACAATCTCTTGAATCTTAGAGCGTTCGTGCGACTCAATGGCGATTATCACCTCCTCAATCTTCTCGTCGTTGATAACCGAAATAAGGTTATCGATGTTGCCCATATTCGGCAGTGAGGAGGCCAACTCGGCGCTGCGGCTGCCGTTGATTGTGATGTAACCCACAAAATACTCGCCCGCCGACTTTGGTTTGTTGCTCAAGTCGTGATAGAGCTTGTAGGCCTGGTCGCCGCTGCCGATGATAAGCGTGCGGAAACCTATCTGACGGTTCCTGATTTTCCGCACCACTGCGTTCGTCAGGAAAAGACGGAACGTGTAGGTTGTGCCGAATTGACAACCAAGCAGATATACAAACGAGGTGTAATAATCATGATTGGCTATCGTCTCATCGCCGAGAATAAGGGCGAAGAACAGCATAACCACACCTAGGACGCAGATGAAAGCTGTGTTGCCAAGTTCCTTCAACCTCGACTTTTGGTAAATATTGTCGTAGTGACCGGCAATGTAATAGAGCAGAATCCAGAAAAGCGGAATGAATACGAAACCAAGTTGCATGGTGCGTCCGCCGTTGGCAATGGACTCCATGTTGATTGATTGGCCAGCCACTATATGGATGCGATAGACAAAAAACAACGCCCACGACAGCAGAGCCGCCAGATAGTCGGCAGTAAGATATTTAATAACCTGCAAGCAAGGTCGTTTTGCCTCCATAAGTGTTTTGTTAGTTGCTCAATCACAATGACGAATGTTGGAAACGGATTCTAAATCAGCTTCTTACATTCGTGCCGCGCGGCCAGTTTATGGCTCGGAAAAATAAAACGATTTGCTGATAGTTTTATTGTAATCTGATAAAAGAAAACTAGAAAATTGCATACAGCCGATTGTTGTCAGAACATATTGAAATTAATCCGCATTTTGGCGCGAATTTGCTCACAGGCTATGTGAGTGCGGATTTTCGTTTCGATGCTTTATCATTCTTTCGATAACCATTTTCCCAATACTATTATTCCGCGACAATCGACCATGAATATCTCTCAACGGCCTCAAAAATCACAATGTCAGGTTTGCTTTGAAGAACATATTCTTTGTCGTCATCACGGAATTGTTTCCAATTATAATCGGCATTTGCGAACAACGTGGAAAGATAAGGTACAAGTGCTGAGCCAAACGAATCCCGAAAAACAATAGCAGTTGGCAGTTTCTTGTTTCCCGTATGTGTTTGAAAACGGCCTTCAACATCACTTTCAACACGCTCATAATAATCTGTAAATAAATTTGCTCCGTCCTTTACAATTGGGCGGGTGCTTTTTGCTTTTTTCAGATTGAGCAAGGGCATAATATCACCTTCCGTATTGCTGTATCCAACTTCAACATTCTTGTTCCATTCGGGAAACTCAATATCCGGAAATAGTTTTTCAATGGCAGCTTTAATCATCTGTGCGGCATAGTATGCGCCTACTGGATTCCAATGTGTGTCAGTTTCATAATAAAGAGGCAGTTTTTCCCTGTTTTTCAAGCAAATAAGTGTATCGCAAGGATTGACATACACAACGCCAAGGCTGCGGAAAACCGAATCAATCTGGAACAATCGTGTTTTCCCGGCTGGCCGACTGTAAGGATAGTTCTCCGGGTAAACCGAGTGCTTGTTGGGGCATATCAAAAACAGATATTTCAAATTGTTTGCATTGCACCATTCCACAACCGATTGAATATTAGACTCTAATTGCTCAAGTTGGTCATTATTGAGCAAGTTTTTCTTGTTGAAATCGGCAAGGTTGTCACCATCATCAGCATCAGTGTAGAACAACCAACCATGACGGCCACCAATGGCCAAATTGTTATGCAAACTACGGTGAAGTATTTCATAATCAAACCAATTTGCCAGTTCAACCAAACTCTCGCGTCCGCCAAAACGGTCCTGAAAATATGAATCGTAAGGCACAAAACTTTTCCAACTGAATTTCGGTTTCTCAGCCAATTTGCGATTTTCAAGTTCCGAGACTTCACCCTTTCCATTAAATCCGATTATTGGGAAAAGCAATATCAGGCACACAACCGTCACAAATACTATTTGAATTGCTTTTTTCATATCAGAATCGGAAGTAAATGAACGGATTATATGTTCCATTGGCAAGATTGGCCATGCAAAGCAGAAGAAGGAGTATCAGCGCGACATTTTTCAAAACTGACACTATCACCGACATGGTGGCACTCATAGTTGTTTTGATGCCGCGCCACCAAGGAAATGACAAGAATAACGCGACAGCAAGGACAATGTAAAATTTGCAATCAACAAAAAACAACCACAAATTGGTATCGGAAGTATTCAAATGGCTGAGGCCTAACATCTTCTGCCATAAATTAAATCCGTTAATTGTACCATTGCGAAACAGAACCCAAAGAAAAACTATCACCAAAAGTGTGACAACACGATATAACTGACGGCCAACAACATTCTTTATATCATTCAGTTTCAAGGTTCTTTCAATTGTCATTGCCACACCGTGCAGTATGCCCCACAAAATAAAATTGAATGCCGCGCCGTGCCACAAACCTGTCAGAAAAAAGACGGAGCCACGATTGACGGCTGTCCGCAGCCCACCGCACCGGTTTCCGCCAAGAGGAATATAAACATAGTCGCGGAAAAAACTGGTGAGCGAGATGTGCCAGCGCCGCCAAAAATCGGTCACCGAAGAAGCGGCGTATGGGTAGTTGAAATTCTCCAACAAATTGAATCCGAATATTTTGGCAAGACCGATTGCCATATCGGAATATCCTGAAAAATCGAAGAAAATCTGCAAAGAATAAGCAATGGCGGCTATCCATGCGGCAGCAGCTCCATACGATAGCGGGTCGGCACCATAAATGGTATCGCAGACCAAAGCCATATTATTGGCTATCAGCACTTTTTTGGCAAGGCCAATAATAAACCGCTGAAATCCCTGACACACACCATCAAGCGACTCTCTCCTTTCGCCGATTTGCAGCCGGATATCGTGGTAACGCACAATAGGACCCGCTATCAGCTGCGGAAAGAAAACTATGTAAAGACCGAGATTCAGGATATTGCGCTGCACAAGTTGCGGATCCCGATAGACATCGACCAAATAGGTGATTTGCTGGAATGTGTAAAACGAAATTCCTATCGGCAGCACCAAATCGACCACAGTAACTGGATTCAGATGCAGAAACGACATCAGATGATTGACAATTATGCACGAAAATCCGAGATATTTGAATGTGAACAAAATACCGACATCAACTGCAACGGCAAGAAAAAGAAAGATTTTCATCGGACGGTTGGCTATCAGAATGCCCATCGCATAATTAAACAGAACCGATGCCATCATTAGAAAAACAAATTTCGGTTCGCCCCACATGTAAAACAGCAGACTGGCTATCAACAAAATAGCATTCCGGCAAGTCCGTTGCGGAATAATGAAATACAGGAAAAGAACAATTGGCAGGAAAAAACCGATAAATGTTATTGAACTGAAAAGCATAATTCAAGTTCCTTTATGCCTTCAGAATACATTGAAATTGATACGCATTTTGGCGCGAATCTGCTCACAGGCTATGTGAGTGCGGATTTCATTTTCGATGCTATTACCAATGCTACCGCCCCCCATAATCGACGAATAGAAAGCGTTCAATTGCCGCGCTTTGCTTGTGGCATCGGTGGTGCTACCGGTCCACAGTGCTGGTTGGTCGGTGTTGGTGCTGCATATACTTGTTATGGTCGATTTAAGCATATCGGCCATTGCCATATTGTTGTAGTTAAGCACTTTAATGCTGTGCGACGATGCTATTCCGTATTTGTCGATGATAATGTTGCCAATGGTTCCGTTGTCAAAATCGAGGCGAACGCGCAACGCATCAGGCAGGGTGCTGAAACTTGAAAACACATTAACGGCTACACGGTGGATGTCGGAATGCAGAAGTGTGAGCATCAGGCTTATCTCATTGTGCGCCAGCAACATCAAATTATCGTTGCTTGTGCGCGAAATGTTGCATTGTATGTCGAGCGGTTGCCGACAGTGTTCACGCAGCTGTTTATAAACATCGGAATAGATGAACGGATGCCCGACAAGTATTGTGGTGTCGGCCTCGTCGCGCAGACGCATCAACGAGCGCAACTCATCGGCGGTAAAATTGTAAGTGCCGTCGAGATAGACATCAAGCGAGTGGCGCACAGCCTCCGCCACAAGCGGCATGTATAGGTTGTCGTCGATGGAGAAAACTACAGCCTGACAGTTGTCACACAAGTCGGTAAACGACTGGAAAACATTGTATTCGCTACACTGGTGGCGGTCAAACAGAAGGCTGGGGTCGTAAATGCCGCAGAAGTCGAAAGCGGGTGTCTGCGCCAGAGTTTTCATATAGACATCGGCGTTGCGCAAACCTACTATTCCAATCTTCAGCATATTATTGATAAGCATTTACGCAAATCTATACCTAAAAAATCCAGACGTACGGGCGTTTGCGCGTTTGTTATCAACGCAACAATGTTAATAAGGAGCCTGATTTTGAGGCTCTGCGAGGGTGTCGGTTTGGGTTTTTTTCTTCCACCAATGCCGAGGCGGAACGGGGTCGTATCCATGACCGCCCCAAGGGTTGCAGCGCACTATCCGCCGCAGCGTCAGCCATAAGCCTATTATCGGGCCATGCACACGCAGCGCCTCTACCGCATAAGCCGAGCAAGTAGGCGTAAACCGACAGCTGTTGGGCAACAATGGTGAAATTAACAGCTGGTAGAGCCTAATAGGTATTGTCAACAATATGACGAAAAATCTGCCAATCATGATACAAAAGTAGTTTTAAGTTCTGAGTTATAAGTGATAAGTTAAAAGTTTAACAAGTTGAGACCTTACACTTTTTAATCATGGTCATCGTTATTTGATTTAGTTTAAGTTTTCCGTTTTACGTTTACGTTTTTATCTTTACCACCTCAACAAAACCGATATGTCACGATTCCGTTTTCTTAGTCTGATTCTGACAATGCTGAGTGTCAATGCCATGGCGCAGCTGTCGGCCAACTCGTGGCGCGACCACCTTAGCTATCGCGACGGGCGCATAGTGGCTGTGAGCGACTCAAAGGTTTACTGCGCCACCGACCTCAGCCTCTTCTATCTCGACAAAGACGACCACTCGCTCAACCACTTGTCGCCCATTGAAGGAATGACTGAAACGGGTGCTGGTTACATTGCCTATTGCGACAAGCTGCACTTGCTTGTGGTGGCCTACAACAGCGGCAACATCGACCTTGTGTACGACAACGGCAAGATAATCAACTTGTCTGGACTTAAAGACGCACAATTCACCACTGACAAACGAACAAACCACATCTGCATCGACGGCCACATGGCCTATCTGTCATGCAACTTCGGCATAACAGCTGTCAATCTTGAAAAACGCGAGTTTGCCGACACATACATTCTTGGCAAAGGCGGCAACCTGTTAAAAATAAACTGCACAGCGGTTTGCGGCGACTATCTTTACGCCTTCACCAATTCAGGACTGATGCGCGGCCGGCTCGACAACCCGTTCCTCAGCGACCTGAAAAACTGGGAGCTGGTGCCGGGATGCGACCTCACACATTTCTACAACACAGGTTGCGTGTTCAACGGCCAGCTGATTGTGGGCGAGCGTTTCGCCAATGACTCAACATCGCGCGTGTCGGTCTTCGACGGCGAAAAGATGACTGTGCTGTGGGACAGCCTGCCTATGCTGAAATCGCTGACAAGCCGCGGAGACTACCTTGTGCGTACCACATACGCCGACATCGACTTGTTCGATACCAAAATGCAAAGCCGAAGCCATTACAGCGACGTTCTGATACAAATGGGCATAGCCGACGGCGCGGATAGAATATGGTTCGCTCACTCGTATGACGGACTTGCCTGCATCAACAAAGGACAACACGATTATTACACTCCATTGGGACCAGCGCGTAACCGTTTCTTCAAAATAAGCTACAATGCCGGCGACATTCTTCTGGCACCCGGTGGAAAAAAAGATATTGGCACAGGCGAGAACAAATGGCTACCAGCCAACATTTACCGATTTACAGACGGACAATGGACCAGCATCAGCTATTCGGAATATCCTGAAATAGCCAAATGCTTTGATGTGTGCGATTTTATCACGCACGGCAACCGCAATCATTTTCTTGCGTCGGCTTGGTTTTCAGGACTGATAGAGTACAACAACGGCACCTACCGCTACATCGACTCCACAACGGCTGGCGTCAACATCTACCGCGTGAGTTCAGGCTGTTACGACTCAAAAGGCAATCTTTGGGTTAATTGTTCACACACAAGCAATTACATTGCCGTCCGCAAACCCGACGGTCAATGGTTCAGCTATGCCTACGACCCAAAACTGTCGAACGAGAACCTGGGCAAGATGCTGCGCACCTACAAAGGCGACTTCTGGATAACAACACCCAAGGGCACCGGCATCCTTGTCTTCAACACAAACGATACGCCAGAAACCAAAGCCGACGACAACTACACTTATTTTATGCCGACCGACGAGAACGGAAACGCCTTCAACGCCTACATCAACGATATTGTGGAGGACAACAACGGTCAGCTGTGGGTAGCTTCCGACGAAGGCGTTTATGTGTTCGACCACCCCGAACAGGCTCTTGACGGCGAGACAGACGCACGCCGTCCGCAGATGATTGTCGAGGGTTTCTACCAGCCGTTACTCTCAACCGAGCGCGTGACATCAATTGTAATTGACGGCGGCAACCGCAAATGGTTCGGCACCGATGGCGGCGGCATCTTCCTTATATCGCCCGATGGCACCAAGCAATTAGCCGAGTACAACACCTCCAATTCACCGCTTTTCTCAAACAATGTGCAGTCGATGACACTAGACTATGACAAAGGCATTCTTTACATAATAACTGACATGGGATTGCAGTCGGCCATGATATCATCATCAATACCAAAATCAACGTTTTCAGATATTTACGCCTACCCCAATCCTGTTGAGCCCGACTATCAGGGCGATGTGCATATACACGGCCTGATGAACAATACCACTGTGCGCATAACCGACCTTTACGGCAATCTGGTGTTCGAAACGATGAGCAACGGCGGCGGCGCAACCTGGAACCTGCGCAACATGAGCAATCGCCCGGTGGTTACAGGTATCTACCTGATACACTGCGTAACCAAAAATGGTGAAAACCGCGAGGCTGGGACAATTCATGTAGTAAGATAAGTGAGTAGAGTGTAAGGTTGAGAGTTAAATAATTAATGTTTTGTAGGGACACGGTATTGCCATTTTCGCAATATTTTCATTCGTAATTCATAATTCAAAAGATGCTCTGCACCGACCGCATAATAGTCCTATCACACACACGATACACCGACACATCGGTTATTGTGCAGGCGCTGTCGGAGCAACATGGCCGCATATCGCTGATGGTTCGCGGCTTTGGCGGAAAAAGCCGGTCGAAGTTGGGTATGTTCCACCCTATGGCGCTGCTCGATGCGGTTTACAGCTACCGCGAGGAACGGCAGGTGCAGCAGCTGACTGAATACAAACCGTCGCCAGCACTACCCAACTGTACCACCGACCTGCGCAAAAGCACCTTGCTGATGTTTCTGGCCGAGGTTGTCAGCAAAAGCATCCGCGAGGAGACAGCCGACCCGTCGCAGTTCACATTTATCGGCACCGCCGTTCAGATTTTGGAGCAGATACAGGCCGGAATACAGAATTTTCATATCGCTTTTCTGTTGAAACTGAGCCGGCATCTGGGTTTCAACCTTAATCCGCTTGAGACCGGTCAGCAATTTTTCGACCTCGAGTCGGGGTTAGGAACCGTGGCGCGGCCCATGCACCGCAATTTCATCACCAGCGAGCAGTTTGCGCAGCTATACCAGTTTGCCGACTGTCCGTTCGACCAACTCAACCAAATTCCGCTAAACCGCACCAACCGCGATTTTCTATTGACAACCACACTGTTATGGTACGGCTTCCGCATTCCGACAATGAAAGGCGTCAATTCGTATAGCATTCTGCACGAAGTGTTTAACTGACATTCAAGACATTGTGCCGGACTGCAGTCACAAAATATTGCATTGTAATTTTTTCTTTTATAATATTGTACTTCAATAAAAAACGACGATGGGCAAAATAGCGATGGTCATATTATCCGCAGTCGCAATCTTTAGCTGCTCGGCCGAAGATGCCGACATAAATAGCGCCGTATTCTCGGAAACGGGAATCATGGTCGATATGTCGAAGTTTGACGGTTGCGGTTGGGTTTTCAAGTATGATGACACATCTCTTGAGCCGGCCAATCTGTCCGATTTCCACATATCTCTTGTCGACAGCATGCCCGTCGGCATCCGCTACCTTAAAGCCGACAATCAGAACTCGACATGCATGCTTGGCACAGTCGTAACTCTTGTCGATATTTGGAGTCTTGAATAATACTGTACTGAGAAATCAGAAGGCTATCTTTTTGAAAGTAAGTGTTTATGAGCATACGACTTCAGATTTTTTCTGAAGGTTTTTTTATTTTTACACCGATATGAGACATTTTCCGACAATATTACTCGCGCTTACAGCAATTGCTTGCTCGTCAGGCAATTATTACCAGTCTCAAATTGCAGATTATGAATTGCAGGCGCACCATATAATAATTGACAGAATTGACTCTATCGCAAGCGAAACGCCTTTCACCGCCGCCGACAGCATAGCATTGTGTCAATCGGAGCTGGAACGCGCCAAAGCCGGCCTGATTGCCATCCAGCAAAGCAACATCGACACGCTGATTGTGAAGATTGCAAAAAGCAAGGACGACATGCAAAAGACTCAAAGCGAGGCAATGCGTAACATGATTCAGAAAGGCATCAAATCAATGGAAAACAAATGCGAGCTGTCACGGAAAATAATCGACTTGTACGAAAATCATCCCGAGCAAACAAGTTTGAATAAGATTGTCAGCAAGATAGACGCATACAAGCAATACCCCGACTCGGTGCTTGCGCGCACAATAAAATGCACCTTCAGCGGCCGTCAGGGACAGCTCCCGACTGAAAAATTCGCACGCCGCTACATAATAACCGACGGCAAAATCAGCGGCGAGATTACGGAACCTTGACGTAGCGGCCTGCAAAAAGCATCAGTTCGTTTTCCGAATCCCAAATAAAATATATGAACGGGTGGTCGGCAAAGAACCGCTTTAATTGTGGCATATGTGCTGATTTCAAGCCCATTATAACAGCCGTGGCGGCTGCAGCCTCAGTCCCTTTCTCCTCCACTTCGATAACCGCCTTATGAAGCACCTGCGTAATCTTCAAATCGTTTTTCTTGGTCATTGCCGTAAAATCCGCATTATTGCCAAATGCCTCAACCACACCCATTTGCTGCAAAAGCGAGGTAAAATCGACATCAGTTTCCATTTTGAATTTCGGAATTGTAACCGAAACCTGCTCCTCCTCCATTTTCGACATGGCATCTTTCAGAAAATCAACATTTATCGATGATTCAATGCTGTCAAAACATTGTGCCGCAGGCATCATGAAAACCATTTGAAACCTGTCGGTTGAATACGGCAGGCTGATAATCTGATAATCAGCACATTCGAAGTATTTATAATGCTCCGTCTGCTTCATATAAGTTGTCTCGACGGCTTTGCCATCAATCTGTTTGAACTTTAGCGTCACATTGTTGCTGCTACGGAACTGACTCTGCCAGTTGCACTTAAAATAAATGGCATTGGTAAGCACCAGGCGGGTTGTGCAGCTGAGCGACTCGTCGCTGACAAGCTGTTTAATCATCCCGTTGGTCGACTGCGAAACCCATTTATTTATGGCTAAAACTGCCTTTTTACGGTTTTTGTTTTTCACAAAATCGACATTCCGTACATCTGCTCCGAATTTGTTCCTGACAATGTCAACATAATCCGACCTCAAGTTGTATTTCTGCTGAAGCCAGGCGGCGTTGACAAGCTTCAGCTTGTAATCGCCCTCATCGGCAAAGCTTGACATCAGACGCGCAATATTCTCATTGGCAGCCGATTGCGACTCATACCGACTCACCACTGCAGCCATCTCCTCAAGCGTTTTACCTTGCGCACCCGCCTCGGCCATTCGCATGGCCATATTGACGCTCAACGGCGAGAAGATAAAATTAGCGCCGCTTTTTACTGCCGCCACCTGCCGGTAAGCTGAGAGCGAAAAATCATTCATACTCTGCGACAACAAACTGTCAGTCTGTGCGTTAGCAGCACAAGCCGCACAAACGGCTATAATGGAAATCAATCTTTTCATAACGAGAATGTTTTTTGCATTTCGGCCTCAACGTCGGCAATCTCTGCAGGAATGCGCCGTTCGCCCAATCGGCGTGCACCGTTGGCGGTTATCAGCAGGTCGTCTTCGATACGAATGCCGCCGAAATCGAGATATTTAGCCACCTCGGCATAGTTGATAAACTGCTCGTGAAGGTGCTCTCCGCGCCATTTTTCGAACAATTCGGGAATGAAATAAATTCCAGGCTCGTCGGTCACCACAAAGCCTGGCTGCAACTTGCGGCCCATCCGCAGCGACTTTGTGCCGAACTGCTCAATCGGCTGCGTTTCAGCATTATAGCCAACGTAAATCTGTCCCAGATTTTCCATATCGTGAACATCAAGTCCCATCATATGACCGATTCCGTGCGGCATAAACAACGCGTGAGCACCAGCAGCCACAGCCTCGTCAACATCGCCGCGCATCAGCCCCAAAGCCTTCAACCCTGCAGCCAGCACCTTGCAGCACTCCAAATGCACGGTCTGATAAGTGACACCAGGCTTTGAAAGTTCAAGCGCACGGTGGTTGGCATCGAGCACAATCTGATATATATTGCGCTGACGTTGAGTGAATTGTCCGCTGACGGGGAACGTTCGCGTGAAGTCCGATGCATAGCCCATAGGCGTTTCGGCGCCAGCATCGACAAGCATCAGGCGACCAGGCGTTATAGGTTTGTCGTGCAAATGGTTATGCAGTGTTTGACCGTTCTGCGTCAGAATGGTAGTGAACGACGTTGTGCCGCCGTATTTGAGCGGAATACTATCAACAATGCTGTGAATAGCGCGCTCATTGGCTGCCGTCCGCACAAGGCGCATTGCGGCAGTGTGCATCTCGTAGCCAATAGCGCTCGCACGCTCAATTTCGGCAATCTCCTCATCCGACTTCACCGCCCGCAGGTCAATTACGGCTTTTATCAGCTCGAGCGAGCATTGGCTGCGCATTTCGGCCATCGACACTTCCAAATCCGACGACAACGCAAGTGCCACGCTTGCTGTGTATGGCGGCAGATAATGGACTTTTCGGCCTTTGCGTTTCGCTTCCATAATGACGGGCCGAAGGGCGCTCATCGGTGCCGAATGCTCAACTCCGCACATAGCCGCAAAATCGGCAATGGTCGGCAGCGGGCCAGTCCACACCACATCGTCAATGTCGACATCGTCGCCATAAAGGCACTCCTTACCCGACTCAAAATCGATAACCGCAACCAGATTCGGCTTGCTGATACCGAAGAAATAAAGGAATGTGCTGTCCTGACGGAACGGATAGGTGTTATCGGCATAGTTGATTGACGACTCAGGGTTGCCGTGGAACACCCCGATTCCATTACCCACGGCCGCTTTCAACTTCGTGCGACGGGCTATATAGGTTTCTTTCGAAAACATTTCCATAATTGTATCAAGTTTTGTTTAATAAAATGTCACATTTCGTAAGCTCTAATAATATGCTCTTTTAGTGCCTGATTGTCAAATCTTTCAAGATAAAACTTAATTGTATCTCTGTAGCCATAAGGGTCCCACGTCCCTACGTGTGCAGCAATAAAACTCACAAATTCTGTTTCTGTATTTATATCTGTTTCTGAATTTCCACCGTCATTTGACAACCCGCATACAATTGACTCTGAAAACCATAATTCTCCTTCCATCTTTCCTTCATATTCTTTAGGACATTCCTTCTCACCCTTATAGAATTTGCAGAAATTCAATAAATCTTTTCCAAGCATACATATATGTTTGATAACAAATATAATCATTTCCATACTACGCAACACCATATTTGATATAAATACCCCGCCGCCTTGGCAATAATGTTTACTTTTGCGGCCGTTTAAAAAGAAGGAAAATGGAACCAATAGAAATTGTCGGCTACGCGGCCGCCGTGCTCACAACCATATCGTTTGTGCCGCAAGCCGCAAAAATCATCAAGACGAAAGACACCAAAAGCATCTCGCTCGGAATGTATGCGCTGTTCTCAATCGGAGTGCTCGGGTGGCTCATCTACGGTATTGTAACTCGCACATTACCTGTGGTTTTAGCCAACGGTGTCACACTTTGTTTCGCAAGCGTCATCCTGACATACAAAATCAAATACAAATGAGGCTGCACCTTATAATATTATTGGCAATACTGTTGGTTGTCGGATGCTCGCAAAACCGCAAACCCAAGGCCGACCCGTCAATTCCGCCCGCTTTTGTCAAACAGAAACGCACGTTTGAGTCTAACGCACAACTGTTTTTCGGAACACCGGACCGAAAGCTGAAACTCAGCATGTTGGATGTAATGCACGTACGGGTTGCCGACAACACACGGCTGGCCGACATCTGCAGCGCAATCGGCCCCGGACAGGCCATAATTGCTGAATACGACAGCGAGCTGCGCCGCACATTGTCAATGGCCGATGTTGAACAACCGCTCGACTTGATGTTTGTCAACTCAGCAAAAATGATTGTAGGTACAATCACCAACCTGCAGGCCTACTCCACTGAGAAGTTCACATCGTTCGAGTACGCACAATATATAATAGTGTCGCCGGCCGGTTTTTGCGCCGAAAACAACATAGCCGAGGGCGACTTTATTGATTTTGGGCAACGAAAAACAATCAGCTTATCAGATTCGGCAATGGCGCGTCCGGGCTATCAGACTGAGAGATAGCGAATAACAGAAATCAGGAATGATGACGCCACAAAATGGAAGGCAAAAACACATTAAATAATTTCAGACAGAATGTTTTTATTTGCAAAAATTACTACTTTTGAAATTATAGGTCAACGCAAAAAAGATGTTGCTGTAAAGGATTAGAAAGAAAATTGTATGGTTACAAACGAAGATGCAGCGAGGTTAATTACAGCCATCAAGACGTCGTCGACGTACGATTTCACCGACTACTCCGACAAGTCATTCTGTCGGCGAATCGAGAAAATCCTGCTCGACAACAACATGGATTTAAACCAATTAATCCTGAAAATAAGCAAAGACAAGGCTTTCCTGGAGCAAACTGTAAAAGACATCACTGTAAATACAACCGAACTTTTCCGCAATCCGGAGATGTGGCAGACACTGCGCTACCACATTCTTCCAAAGCTAAGGAAAAACAAATCGATATTCATCTGGCACGCTGGCTGCTCAAGCGGACAGGAGATATACTCGATGCTCATCCTGCTTAATGAAATGGGATTGTTCGACCAGGCCAAAGTGTTCGCCACCGACATCAACACCGATATGCTTGAGGCAGCCAAAGCTGGCACCTATAAATATAGGTTCAACCTCGGCTATCTTGACAATTTCGACAAGGTTATCAAAGAGAATCCTTACAACTTCGAGGAGAAAATTGATGTGCCGTACGAGAAATATTTCGACATCGACAAGGTGAAAGACACCATACAGATGAAACCGTTCCTGCGCGAGAAGGCCGTTTTCCGCAAACACGACCTAGTGAAGGACGGCAACGTCTTCTACTCAAAATTCGACCTGATATTGTGCCGTAACGTGATTATCTATTTCAACAACAGGCTGCAGAGCCGTGTCATCGACATGTTCAACAACAGCTTGAGCCACGACGGCTACCTTATCTTAGGCTCGCATGAGAGCATTCTTGGCTCATCGGCCAACAATTTTGAGCGTTCAAAAAGTTTCTACAAGAAAAAAACGATATAGTTATGGTAGATAATATAGGAATAGTAGATACAAGGAACATTATCAGTGCCATAGCTGAGAAATTTGGCATCGACATGTCCGACTATGCCTCTACCATACTGCGTAGAAGGCTGGTTCACACAATAAACGCATACACTTGCCACTCGGCCGACGATTTCATCGACAAGGTGAAACGTGGCGCAATCGACGTTGACGACTTCCTTTATGAAATGGCAGTTGAAACGACCGAGATTTTCCGCGACCCGTCGCTGTGGCGCGAGCTGCGCGACCGCTACCTGCCCGAAGTTTGCCGCACCCCCGACTGCCAGATTTGGATGCCAGGAATAACAACAGGCGACGAACTATACACACTGGAGATAGTGCTTGCAGAATCGGGATTGCAAAACAAGGCCAAAGTGGTTGCCGGATGCCCGTCGAACAAGCACATCGAAAACATCAAGAACGGCGGACTGTACGACCCGAAGAAAATCGAGGTTAGCGAGGCTAACTACACACGCTACGTGGGCAAGTCGCAGTTCAACTCGTACTACACCATGGTCGACAATCACGCCAAAATGAAGAACGAGCTGCTGGCAAACGCCACAATATATCAGAAAGACATATTGAAAACCGAAGCCAACAAGCAATACCGGATGATTATCTACCGCAACACACTGCTGCAATTCAACATACCGCTCTACGAGAAGGTCATCCGCAAGCTGACCGAAAGCCTCGCCATTGGCGGATATCTGATTATCGGCAACATGGAGACGCTGGAATATTCAGAGACCGGTAAGAAGATGCAAGTTGTTAACGAGAATGAGAAAATTTATAAAAAACGAATAGACTGATGAGCGATTACAAAGCCATAATGATAGGAGGTTCGGCGGGCAGCTTTCAGGTTGTTTCGCACATAATTGCCGCGCTGCCGGCAAATTATCCGCTGCCAATACTGATGTGTCTGCACCGGCTCAAACACATACGCTCAGGCTTTGTCGAGGCCCTGTCGATTAAATCGAAGCTGCCGATAATCGAGCCTCATGACAAGGAGCCGCTCAAACCGGGCCGCATCTATCTGGCTCCGGCCAACTATCACATGTACATCGAGCTTGGCAACCGCTTTGCGCTGTCAACAGAAGATGTCATCAACCACTCGCGTCCGTCTATCGACCTGTCGTTCTTCTCCGCCTCGTACAATTTCAAGAAGAAACTTGTGGGCATCATCCTGAGCGGAGCCAACAAAGACGGCGCAATGGGACTTAAGAGTGTGACCGACAACGGCGGACTGACAATTGTCCAGGACCCGAAAGAGTGCCAGGTGCCGACAATGACA
The DNA here is from genome assembly GCA_017617355.1 of Salinivirgaceae bacterium. Lineage (GTDB taxonomy): Bacteria > Bacteroidota > Bacteroidia > Bacteroidales > SZUA-534 > RUG13583. The sequence goes on from JAFZWI010000007.1 coordinate 20,231, forward strand.
CAGGCATCGCTCAACGCAACAAAAGTGGATTATGTGTTCAGCACAAAACAGATTATAGATTTTTTACTTAAATTAGCCTAATCTATGAACGAGTTGCTCAAATACAGAAAAGGGATTATAAGGCTGACCATTATATTAATATTGGTAGAGGTTGCCGCTGTCGGCCTTCTGCTTGCGGCCTCCCCAAGTTTCGAACGCGGATACATCTCGCTTATCCTGCTGATTGTCATTCTTGTACAGATACTGCTGACCGCACGGCTCGGAATGGCTGGCAACAAGACTGCCGTAATCTTGATACAAGAGGAACAGGAGCGCGCTATGGCCGCATCCGATGAGCAACAGATTGAGCATGCCGCACAAAGCGCTAACGACATTGTCGAGACAAAATTCGACATCAACGACATCACCAAGCTGATAAAGAAAGCCGACAACTGGAAAGATTATGGCGACTCAATCCTATACTCACTGTCGAAACAGATAGACATTGCTGTGGGCATGGTTTACCATTACGCCAACGAGGAGTTCTACGCAGCCGCCACATTCGCCTACTACAACGACGAGGCGCCCCGAAACTTCAAGATTGGCGAAGGCATATCGGGACAGGTTGCCAAAGACAAAAAAGCCATGTTCCTGAACGACTTACCGAGCAAAAGTCTGATGATAGTTTCGGGTCTGGGACAGATTGAAGTGAACAATTTAGCAATTATTCCAATTTTAAAGGATGATAATGTACTTGGATTAATAGAAATAGCTACCTTTAAGCCCTTTGATAATTGGTTTATAAACAAGATAGACGAAATTTCAAACGCTATAGGTGGCATGGCACCAACACTATAATACGGAAGCGAAATGGATACATTTATTGAAAAAATAAAGAAATTGTTCGTTTACAAGGTCGGCGAGAAAATCAACTACACTCCCGCCCTTATAAGCGTTGGTGTCGTTCTGCTCATCTTATCGTGGGTGCTGGGATTCATGAAAGCCGACGCCACAGTATCGCTGAGCGGACTGGCCGAATTGCACAAAAACGCTCCGTCGTACTATCTGATTGACCTTCTGCCGATAATACTTGGCATTTTGGGCTACGCCTTCACCAGCTCGCATCAGGAGACAATACAACAGCTCGAAGACCAGATTACACAGAAAGACAGCGTCATAAACAAAAACGCGCACTTTGCAAAGAAAATCGGTGAGGGTGACTTCTCGGCAAACGACGAGGAGATTGACGACAACGACATTCTGGGACACTCGCTGAAAAAGATGCGTGAGAACCTTGCAATGACCAACGAAAAAGAAAAGGAACTCAACTGGATAGCCAAAGGAAAGGATAACATCTCGAACATCCTCCGTTTGCAGAACGACCTTGGCAATCTGTCGTACCTGACACTTGTTGAGCTGATTAAATACATTGATGTTATCCAAGGCGCGTTCTACATCTACAACGAGACCGACAACACTTTGGAGAACACAGCCACTTACGCCTACAACCGCCGCAAATATCTCGATACAAAATTCCAGATTGGCGAAGGTCTTGTTGGTCAGTGCGCCTACGAAATGGATGTGATATTCCGCCGCGAGATACCGGAGGATTTCATCACCATTACCAGCGGCATATTGGGTGACCAAAAACCGACATCGTTGCTGCTTGTTCCACTCATCACCGATGAGAAGCTGCAAGGCGTACTTGAATTCGCATCGCTGAAAGACGATATCAATGAGCTGAAAATCAGATTTATCAAAGAACTTAGCGACATTATAGCCCGCACAATCTTCAACCTGAAAGTCAACACACGGACAGAGAAACTGCTGAAAGACGCTCAGGAGATGACCGAGGAGCTTCAGGAGAATGAAGAGCAACTGCGCCAGAACGCCGAGGAGATGCGCGCCACACACGAGGAACTGGAGAAAACCAACTCGAACCTGCAGACACAAATCCGCGAGGTTGAGAACGCGCAGAAACGTCAGCACGCATTGTTGGAGAATGCATCCGAAATCATCTCGATTTATGACGAAGAGATGAAACTGAAATACATAAGTCCGTCGGTAACAAACATCTACGGTTACACCATACAGGAGATGATTGAAGGTAAAGACCTTGACCGACTGACCGCCAAAGACGCCAAAGAATATACCGAAACATTCGGCAAGCTGGCCGAGAAAGCCAATTCGTCGGCAACCATACAGTACACCTACATGCGTAAGGACGGCCAGAAAATCTACATCGAATCGACTGGCCGCAACCTACTCGATGACCCTGCAATCAACGGTATCATCATCAACTCGCGCGATATTACCGAACGCAAACGCGCCGAGAAAGAGGAGCGCATGAAGAGTAAGATGCAGTCGCTGTCGGAGAATTCACTCGATATGATTCTGCGTATCGGCACCAACGGACAATTCTTCTACGCCAACCCAATGGTGAAGACGTTCACCGAGAACGAACCGAGTGAGCTGATAAACAAAAACTTAAGCGAAGCCAAATTCAACGAGACAATCAAGAATTTCTTTGTTGAAGCTGTCAAAACCGTCAACTCGACAAAAGAGAAACACGACGCCGAGGTTACATTCCCGACGCACTTTGGCGACCGAATAATGCAGGTGAACGCCATTCCTGAATTCAGCGACGACGGCAAAGAACTGGAAACCATTCTGTTTGTCGCTCACGACATCACCGAGCAGAAAATGGTGGAAATGGAGATTCAGGAGAAGAACAAGGCTATTACCGAGAGTATCAACTATGCAAAACGCATACAGACAGCCATACTTCCGAATACGAAATTTGTGCAGGAATTCCTGCCCAACTCGTTCATCTTCTACCGTCCGAAGGATGTGGTCAGCGGTGACTTCCCGTGGTTCTTCAAAAAAGGCGACGACATCTTCATTGCTGCCGTCGATTGCACCGGCCACGGCGTTCCTGGTGCGTTGCTGTCGTTCATCGGCTACTTCACGCTGAACAATGTTGTCGACCACTACGACAACCTGAATGCCGGCGAGGTTCTTGACAAGCTGCACGAAGGCGTGCGCACCACACTGAAACAGGACCGCATCGACACCGATGCCCGCGACGGTATGGACATTGCATTGTGCAAAATAAACTTGCAGAAAAATATACTTGAATTTGCAGGTGCTCACAGACCTCTTTATTTACTGAGAGGCAATGAGTTAACTCAATACAAGGGCAGTCACAAGGCCATTGGTGGCATACCATTAGGCAAAAAACCTGAAGCGGATTTTGAAAATCATTTAATAAATTTGCAAGCTAAAGACAGAGTATTCTTCTTCTCTGACGGCCTGCCAGACCAGGTTAGCGGCGAGACGGGCAGAAAATATCAGGCGAGCAGAATACGCGACTTGCTTGTTGAGCACTATGACGTAGAGATTTTCGATTATGAGAACATAATCTACGAAGACTTTATGGCATATAAAGGTGATTACAAGCAAGTTGACGACATACTATTAATTGGAATTGAATTTTAACTAAAAAAAGATATACAGCTATGGATGGAAATACCTTTTTAGAATTTGTCTATAGTTTTAACGATTCGATGGAAAGTAATGATGTGAAACTCGTTTACAAAGGCGAGATAACGCATCAGGTTACGAAAGCTTTCACCTCGCTTACCGAGACCAACATGATGGTCGACGAAGAGCCTAACTCGGTGCAGAAGAAGGTTTTCCATGTGATTGTGGAGTTCCTTCAGAACATAAGCAAGCATGCTGACCACTTACCGGAAGAGGCTGAAAAAGAGGAAGGAAGCGGGGTATTTCTGCTATGCCGCAACGACAGCAACTACATTATAACAACCGGAAACGTGCTGCAAAAAAGCAAAGAGCCTGTTATCAGCGAAATATTAGACCGCATCAACGTGCTGGACAAAGACGGGCTGAAGGAGTTGTACAAACAGCAAATAAAAGAAGGTAAGCTGTCGGATAAGGGCGGAGCCGGACTGGGATTCATTGATATTGCCAAGAAGACTGGTAATCCGCTGAATTACAAATTTATACCTATCGCCGATGATTATTCATTCTTTATGATATCATCAACTATTTCAAGAACTCAAAATTTCGAATAAACATAATTCTTATTTACTATGGAGGTTATTAAAATTGTTGGAACAGACGACACCCCGAGTGTAACTTTAGATGTTGCAAATGAGATATTTGAAATATCAGGGCGCTCATTGCCTGAAGATGTTGCAGTATTCTATGAACCAATTCTCGACTGGATTGACCGCTACTCGGAAGAAGCAACCGGAAAAACCATATTCAATTTCAAACTGGTTTACTTCAACACCGCCTCGTCGAAAATGATTCTCGACATCCTTCTGAAACTGGAAGAGATGCACGAAGCAGGAAAAGATGTGCTTATCAGATGGCACTATCCTGAAGACGACGAAGATATGGAAGAGGCAGGCGAAGAATATGCTGACATTGTTGATGTTCCGTTCGAACAGATAAGCTATTCGCTGGATTAATCAGAAAATCAGCAAGAAAACACTACTGTAGATGAGTGAAGAGATTCTAAAAGCCTTAATGCAACTGTTTGCGATTATCGCAAAACAGGACGGGGGCGTAAAAGATAGCGAGATTGATTTTGTTGAGAACTTCCTGACTTCGCAACTTAGTTCCGATTTCGTGGAGGAGTATCTCGCATTGTTTTACAAACATGTCGGCATTACAGACCGCAATTCTCTGCATGAACATTCGGACGAGGAAGTCAAACTGACTTCGGTAAAGGACTCAGTTAAGATTCTTGGCATCTGCAAGAAAATCAACAAGACACTGACCCAACAGCAGAAAGTTGTCGTTTTGGTGCGCTTGTTTGAGTTGGTGGCAGCCGACAAGCAGTTCACCGACCAGCGTATGGCCATTATCAACACTGCGGCTGAGGTGTTCAACATATCGGCCGAAGAGTTCAAGAGCACCGAGACATTCGTTGTCAAAGAGACAGTTGAGGAACTTGACAATCCGAGCGTCCTCATCATTAACGACCACGAAACCAAACTCGAACAAGCCAAGCACATTCAGATTGAAGACCTTGACAAAGAGCTCATCATACTACAGATAAAGAGTGTTGACCTTTACTTTACGAAGTATCTCGGCTCGCACGAACTGGTGCTGAACGGACTGCCAATAAAGAGCAACAAAATCTATTTGTTCGCCAATGGTAGCGCCATTCGTTTCCCCAAAGGCAAGCCGGTGTACTATAGCGATGTTGTGTCGAAATACCTGTCGGACATTACATCGGCAAAAATCACATACAACGTCAACGACCTTGAGTTCAAATTCAAAAACGGAAGCATCGGACTTCGCAACATCAACATGTCGGAAGAACAAGGCAAGTTGGTGGGCATTATGGGAGCCAGCGGCGCCGGCAAGACAACATTGCTGAACGTTCTGACAGGCAACGAGTGCCCGTCGCAAGGCGAAGTGCTGATAAACGGCATCAACCTTCACACCGAGAAAGACAAGATGGAAGGTGTGATTGGCTATATTCCGCAAGACGACCTTTTGATAGAGGAACTGACTGTGTATCAAAACCTTTACTTCAACGCCAAGTTATGTTTCAAGAACATGACCGACGAGGAGATAAAGGAACGCTGCGAGAAGACTCTCGCAAACCTTGGCCTGCTCGACCGTAAAGATTTGAAAGTAGGCTCACCGCTGCACAAAACAATCAGTGGCGGTCAGCGCAAACGACTTAACATTGCGCTGGAACTTATCCGCGAACCGCCAATCCTGTTTGTCGATGAGCCGACATCGGGTTTGTCGTCGCGCGACTCAGAAAACGTGATGGACTTGCTCCGCGAGCTTGCAATGAAGGGCAAACTCGTATTTGTGGTTATCCACCAGCCGTCGTCGGAAATCTACAAGATGTTCGATAAGATGGTAATTCTGGATACCGGTGGATACCTTATATATTATGGTAACCCGGTTGACGCCGTTTCGTACTTCAAGAAGATTGACGGACAGCTGAACGCCGACATGGGCGAATGCCCCACTTGCGGTAACGTCAATCCGGAGTTGATATTCAACATTATCGACGCGCAGGTTGTCGATGAGTTTGGTAAATACACCAACAAGCGTAAGATAACCCCGCCCGAATGGGAGAAGAAACGCGAGTTGAGCATCATAACTCAGGTAAGCCCCGAGTTTTTGGATAAATACGCTGAGGAACAGACAAAAATCGCCAAAAGCGAAGATGACCCGCAAGAGAAGGCGCGCGAGCTTGAAAAGCTGGAAGTGAAATTCCACAAGAAATACAAGGAGTGCATTGACAAGACCAAAAGTCCCGACCTGCATGAGACTCCTCCAAAATCGTTGGACATCCCGGGCTGGTTCCAACAGGCGGCCATATATTTCCGCCGCGATTTCCTTGCCAAGATAAGCAACACACAATATATAGTGTTGAACTTACTTGAGGCGCCAGTGTTAGGTTTAATTCTCTCATTCCTAATTAGATACATTGCCGACCCCAACTCAAAAGTCTACATATTCCGTGAGAATGCAAATATTCCAATTTACATTTTCATGAGTTTGATTGTGGCAATGTTCCTAGGCTTGATGTGCAGCGGCGAAGAAATTTTCAAAGACCAGAAGATTCTGAAGCGCGAGAAGTTCCTCAACTTGAGCCGCTCAACATATTTGGTTTCTAAAATTACCATTCTGTTCATACTGTCAGCCATACAGTCGCTTTTGTTTGTGGCTGTAGCCAATTTGATATTGGGTGTCAAGGGATTGTGGTTTGAATACTGGTGGGCGATGTTCACCATTGCCACTTTCTCGAATATGGTCGGCTTGAACCTGTCATCAGCATTTAACTCGGCGGTAACCATTTACATTATGATTCCGTTGGTCATGATTCCGCAGATGGCATTGGGTGGTGCCATGTTCAGCTTCGACAAACTGAACCGCGCCATAGGCAGTATTGAAGGTGTTCCGCCTGTCTGCGAATTCATAGCGACACGCTGGGTTTACGAAGGCTTGGTTGTGCGCCAGTTCAAAGACAACAAATTTGAGAAAAACTTCTACAATATTGAACAAGCCATTTACGAGGCCGATTTCAAAAACGTTTACTACCTGCCCGAGCTGAAAGAACGCGTTGACTATTGTTCGTCGGTAGATATCAAAGACTTGCAGACAAAAGAAGACATTGAAGACTACAAATGGAAAATGGCTCTGCTGAAGAACGAGCTCTCGAAAGAGATGAAGCGCGTTCCGGGTATCGAGTTCAACTATCTTGACGAGCTTACGGTTGACAAATTCACGCCTAACATCGGCATGGAGACCAAAGAGTACATAAGCAAACTCGACAGATACTATACCGAGTTATCGACCAACGCAAGCGCTCGTAAAGAGGCTATTATCAACTATTGGGACAGCAAGAGCGACGGCTCGTACCAACGTTTCCGCCAGGAGTATCACAACGAGGCCACAACTGACATTGTCCGCAACATCTACGAGAAAAACAAGATAAAATCGTACAAGGACCACCTGATTCAACAGGTTGACCCGATATTTGAGAAACCATGGGTTAGAAACGTCTTCGACTACCGCGCGCAATTCTTTGCCCCGACGAAGCATTTCCTCGGCCACACATTCGACACTTTCTGGTTCAATATGTGGGTGGTATGGCTGATGACAGCGTTCTGCTACGTAGCACTATATTACGATTGGTTGAAGCGTTTTATGGATTTATTCCAGAAATAACACAAAACATATAATTGAATAGCAAAAAAGATTATTTTTATCGCACAAAAAAAACGTTTGTTCATGAATAGAAAAATCACAACTCTGTTGTCAATCTTAATAGCAGGAAGCTCTCTATTAATGATTGATTGTAGCGGAAACGGAAGCAAAAAAACTGACGATATGTCAATTCCTGATTCGATTTTTGAAAACAAGCCATTGCTTATTTCAAAAGAGGCAATGAACGATATCATCGACAACATATCGTCGCCGGTGGAAATGGCCGCACTGATAAAATCGGCCGGCGCACCGTTCAACCAGAAGTATTTAGCGCAGACAAACAATGTTGACAACCTCAACACCAACTTCAAACAGGCTTTGAACCTTGGCGTTTACGGTTGCGACCTTGGTTATTTGAACATGTACGAGAAAACAGGCTCAATTATGGTGAGCATGACAGCCATAAAGAAACTTGCCGACGAGCTGCGCATAGGCCAGTTCTTCGATTTCAACACCATTAAACGTCTGGCTACAAACAATGAGAACCTTGACTCGCTGATGTACATATCGGTAGCAAGTTTCAACAACATGGACGAATTCCTGCGCGAAAGCAACCGCAGCAACATCAGCGCACTACTTGTAACAGGCATGTGGATTGAAGGTATGTATCTTGCCTGCCAAGTGGTTAAAGAGAATCCGGAGCGCACCGTTATTGAGCGTATCGGTGACTCAAAAATGGTGCTTAACAGCTTGATTCTTATCTTGAGAAACTACAAGAGTGACCCCGCTTTCGCAAATCTTGTAAAAGAAATTGAGAAGATTAAGAAAGAGTACGAGGCTGTAACGGTAAGATACGAAGCCGGTGAGCCTGAGGCGAAAGAAGTTGACGGCATGCTTATCATCATTCAGAATGACAAACAGATAGTAGATATTTCTGACGAGACTTTGGCTAACATTACCGTTGCCATTGAAAATGCCCGTAACATGATAATCAATTTGTAGTATGAAGAAATTAGTCAGCATAATATCTGTAATACTTTTGTCGCTTAGCTTCTACCACGCATCAGCGCAATCTGACGACTTGGTGAACGTATGCGCCTTAGGTATCGGCAATGCCACCTATCTGAAGGATTTCAAGGTGAAACTTCCGGCAAGCGTGGCAAACGCCCCGTCGACAAAATTCAATGTAATTTTGAACAAAGGCACATTGTACAAATTCACTGTCTGCAACGCCGAAGGTTATGAGGGAAAGGCTGTTATAAAGCTTACTGAAGGCCCAAACGTGCTGGGTACCAACCTTAAACCCGACGGCTCGTTCCAGGATGCTGTAGGTTTCCAATGCAACAAAACCGGAATGTATATTCTGACCTGCGGTTTTAAAGGAGGCAAAGAAGGGGCCGCAGTAGTGATTATGTCGTATATGAATAAATAATTAAAATTTTTCATAGTGATGAGAGGATGTTTTTCGAAAGGAAGGCATCCTTTTTTGTTTGGCAACTAGTTAGTTACAAGTGACAAGTTATAAGTTATAAGTTGCAAGACATAAGGCAAAAGTGAATTACGAATTATGAATTACGAGAAATGGTATTGTGCGGATATGGTACTCACTGCGGCTAAACATCTAAACATTTCACTTTCAACACAAGAATTATGGAGATTTTCTGCAAACTGAATCCAGGTTTTGACTCTGAAATAATTCGCAACGCTATGGAGTATGCGGCAAAATGCCACATTGGCACAAACCACATCTACGACGGCCACCCATACACCATACATCTAAAAATGGTTTACGATTTCGGTTGCAAGTTTGCCTATCTGCTAAAAAAAGAGGAGATTGACACAGCGCTTGCCGCCTGCTGGACACATGACACCATTGAAGACACGCGCCAGACCTACAACGATGTGAAAAAGCAATGCGGCACCGACATTGCCGAGGTGGTTTACGCTTTAACCAACGAGAAAGGCCGCACCCGCGCCGAACGCGCCAACGAGAAATACTACCAAGGCATACGCGAAAACGAGGTGGCAACATTTGTTAAACTCTGCGACCGCCTTGCCAACACCTCATACTCCGCCGCCCATAACCAGAAAATGATTGAAACCTACCGAAACGAGATGCCGCACTTCTGCCAGACAATCTACAACGCGCGGTTTGAACCGATGTTTGAGGAGCTGAAACGGCTATAGCGCGCCATTATTCCGCAAAGAGTTAAGTGTTAATTTTCAGCGGAAAAATTCCGTTTTTTTCTCACCTCTCCCCTATAGCCAATCCATATTTTGGCTATCTTGTGTAGTTGTTTTTCGCACACACTAACACAACTATATTATCACTAAACTAAACTTAAATTAAAATTTTACGAGTATGAAAACCAAACATTTACTTAAAAGGACATGCCTAAGCTTGGCGCTTTTGATTGGAGCTGGAACGGCTTGGGGAGCGGTGGGAACAAAAACCGAAGGTTTTGAAACAGCTACTGCAGGAAGTGCTTATCAAGGAACAGTAACTGTTACTACTGACAAAAGTGACTGTGGAATTGGTTGGGAAATTTATTATGGATGCGTTAGCACAAGTAGCAAGATTAGTGGGATTAATTCCGCTGCTATTAGGTTATATAAAAGTGACAAAGACAATGATTATGGTTACATAAAAACAACCACAGCAATAGATGGGTTGTCAAAAGTAACCTTCAATGCAAAATCTGCAACTTCAGGTGACGCAAAAATAAAAGTCCACATATTGTATTCAGCAAACAATACAGTTTGGGACACAATAAAAAGTGATACGACATTCGCATCGTCAAGCAAAAGCTATTCTTTTAATATTCCAAATGGTGGCAAATACTTTCAGATAGCCATTTCAAAAAATTCAATAAAGCCTTCAAAAAACATACAATTAACTATTGATGATGTTGTATTCACATACACATACACAGACGAAACCGACCCTGAATTAAGCATTGCTTCTGAACCTTTAGCTATAAAAGGTAAAAGCATAGATTTTTCAGTTACGGCAACTGAAGATTGCAAAGTTTATTATAAAGCTGTTGCACATGAAACGGAAGTCCCAAGTGCTGATGATGTTATTGCGACAAACACATATACACAATGTGCCGAAAATGAAGCAACCACTGTGACTGTAAGTGGATTAACAAAAGCCACAACTTACAATATTTATTTTGTAGCAGTTGATGATGCTGGCAACTACAAAGAAGTTCCATACTCAAAAACAAATGTTACAACACTTTCTACATGGTCCGAGGTAACAACTGTTTCGTCAAACAAACTATACAGTGGCGAATCGGCCACCATTGAATGGACAACTGAGGATATTGCTGCCGATGCTAATGTTAAGATTGAATTGTATAATGGCACAGAATGGAGCACACTTGTTGCCTCAACAGCCAACGATGGCTCGGAAAACATTACAATAGATGCCAACACTGCATATGGAACAAAATACAAACTGCGTGTTTCTCTTGTAAGCGATGAAACCATATCTGCTGAAAGTGAGGAATTTAGCATTATCCCGAGCATTACCATAAATGAACTGCTAACTAACATTGGTAGCAATGGTGAATCGAACTACAAAAGCAAAGTTGTAAGGGTTAAAGGATTGGTAACGGGCATAAAAAACAATTCATACCGTAACATTATATTACAAAATGGGAATTCTGCTATTTACGTTCAATATTGCGACAAATACAATGACACACACGTTTCAATAGGCGATAGTGTTTATGTCGAAGGCAAAGTTTTGTATTACAATAATGGTAAATTCTTAGCTATTGGAACGAACAGCAGCCATGCTCAAGTAACAATTATCAATCATGACAATAACTTACCAGAACCAACAATTGTATCCTTAGCAGATGTTCACTCAACCGCATTTTTAGGCAAAATTGTTAAATTACAAGGTGTTACTTATAATGGAACAAAAAAATATTTACAAAACAGCACTGATACAATTGGATTTTATAGCAATATGTGCCAAAATAATGTAACACTATTATCTAATAGGAAATACGATATTATTGGTGCAATAGGATATTATAGTGATTATCAAATTTGGCCCAGGTCATTTGACACCGCCGCAGTAAGCTACACTGGCAAAGACAGAACCTACACAATTGACGACATCTACTTATATAGCAATGACACAACATTGTCTGCATTGACAATAGGAGGAAAATCTGTAAATATGGATTTCCAAAAGAAAGCAGATACTGTATTTTTTGTCAACTTCAACAACTGCAAAGGCATTGCAGCCACTGCTAACCACGCCAAAGCAAGAATACTTACTGTTAAGGTGAACGGCAATGCAGTCGCTACAGCCGACTTGGCAACCAAAACTCTTAAGGAAAACGACATTGTTTCAATAACCGTAGAAGCTGAGGACGGCACTGTAGGAACCCGCGACATAAGGATATTGAAAGATTTGCGTTCGTTTAGTTTTGCCGAATTGCAAAACAGCACATTCAACACCAACAACACAATCAGTCTCAGCTGGACACAACAAAAAGTGGACAATTTCGACTTGTATTTTACAGCCGGTGAAATCAGCGTGAAACTTAATGACAATGTGCTTACCTCAACAAATACAACATTAAACTACACTGTATCCAATGGTATTTACGGGACAGGTTACATAAAAGCCGTGGCCACTGCCGACAACGAGGCACTTGACAGTCTTGCCGTAACAATTAATGACACTCAAGCTCCAGCGGCTTTGAAACTCGCCCCAGCAAATGCAGCGACAAATGTTGCGACAAATGTCAATCTTATTATCAGCTTTGACGAGGCCGTTAAAGTAGCCGAAGAAGCAAAAATGAAAGCCAACACTGTTGAAGCCAAGATTGTTGTCATAAACGACACCGCTATAAAGGCATACTTCGAGAAGTTGGATTATGCAACTGAATACACCGTAACACTTCCGGCTGGCTCTGTTACCGATGCCGCAGGCAACACTCCGACACTGAACTGGAAGTTCACAACCAGACCACAACCTGTTCCGGAATTGTTCTTCAGCGAGTATTGCTCTGGTTCTGGACAAAATAAATACTACGAGATTTACAATCCGAAAGATGAAGATGTTGATTTAAGCGAATACTTAATAATGATAGAAAAAGATGGTAAGGGAAAATGGGAAAAAGGCTTATTGAATCTACAAGGTATTATACTATCAGAAAATGTATATATAGTGGCTATTAAAGATAACCGAACTGATTCATTGATAAAAGCAAATGCAGATATATTGACTAGCAACACCACAAGCTTCAGCGGCAATGATGCTCTTGGGTTATTCAAGATTACAAATGAAGACACTGTGCTTATTGATATGTTTGGTAATTATTTAGAAGACCCAGGAACGGCATGGACAGTTGCAGGAATTGCTAATGCCACAAAATATCACACCCTCATTCGCAAAGACGGAATCATCTGTGGTTCAACCGATTGGTCGGAACAAGCAGGAACCGACTCGCTTGACAGCCAATGGATTGTGAAAGAGTGCGACGATTTCAGCAGCATTAGACAACACGGTGTGGGACGCTATGCCAAGATAATGAGTTTCAATATCGAAGCAGCCGACAACGCCACTATCGACAATCAAAACAAGACAATAAGCATTGAAGCAGTTTACGGCACTGATGTTACCGCCATTGCTCCAAAAATGACATTCTCGCGTGGCGCAACCGCAACAATTGGCGGAGCTGAAATTCCAGCAACAATTGATTTTAGCAATCCGGTAGTAATAACAGTAACCTCGGAAGACGGCCTCACCACAACAGAGTGGACAATAACCATTACCGTTGCGGCTCTGCCTTCAACTGCTGCCGAGATTCGCACATTCAGTTTTGCCAATGTCAAACCTTTGAGCGTCAACATAGATACTGCGGCAGCCAGCGTAAATGCGCTCTTTGACTACGGAATCGACCTTACCGCGTTGACACCTGTATTCACCATATCGGCCGCCGCATCGGTTTCTGAGACAACACTGAAAATAGATAGCTTGCAGCAATACACCTCGGTTAAGCCTATCGACTTCAGCTCTCCATGGACCGTGAAAGTGCAGGCTCAAGACCCGAAGGTTTCAAAACTTTGGACCATTAGCGCAAGCACCCTACAGCCTGAGTCTCTAACAATCTATCAGATACAATATACTGACAAAGACGCAAGTGCGTATGTCGGCAAATTTGTTGCAACCATAGGCGTTATAACATCAATAAACGGCAAGGAGATATACATTCAAGATAGCGCAAGCGCATGGAACGGAATCCTTGTTTACGATGCTAAGGAGGTTGTCAAAGACGCCAAAGTTGGTGACAAGGTTAAAGTTATAGGAACTGTAACCGAATACAGCACAATAACCGAAATTGAGCTTGCTAACATCGAGGTCATGAGCTCGGGCAACAGCGTTGAGCCAATAGTGATGACTATCGAAGACTCTGAGTTAGAGGCTTACGAAGCCGTGCTTGTCACCTTTAAGAACGTAACTTGCAAGCGCATCGACCAAAAGAACGATTACAACAATTACATTATCGAAGACGCAACCGACACTCTGACTGTCTACAACAAGTACAGATTAGACATCCAAATGATTGTCGATTCGATTTACGATGTAACCGGCATAATGCACTACTACCCTGCCGGTAAAGTTTACGAGATTATTCCGCGCACACCAGCCGATATTGTCAAGATTGAGAAGGAATACAACGGCGGCAACGAAAATGGCGGCAACAATAATCCGAACGCCATAAGCAATGCAGTGGCAAACATCAGCATCTATGCCTACAACCGCACTGTTGTTGTTGAGAATGCCAACGCCGACATTGCCATATTCGACGTCAACGGTCGAATGGTTGCCAAACGCACGGCTAACAACAGCCGCATCGAGATGCAACTGCCAAAGAACGGACTGTACATTGTGAAGGTTGGCTCAACAAGCCAAAAAGTTATTCTGAAATAGACAGATAACGAGCTCTGAAAAGCCGCGGTTCAACATTGAGCCGCGGCTTTTTTTTGTGGCAGAGAATTGTGAAAAGGTTAAAGATTAATGATTAGAGGTTAATGATTAATGTGTAAAGAAGGCATAAAGCAAATGTAGGGACTCACTGAATGCGTCAGCAAACTGATGCCAAATATCCATTCAATCATTCAGTTAATCAATTATTCAATCCTTCAATCCATAAAAAACAACAAGCGCGATGGGAGTCTTGCCCGCATCGCGCCTTTTGTTTATGGTTTAAAGTTATGTTTTACAATCCCAAATGTTGTTTTACAGCCGCTTCAATCATTTCGCCGCGAAGGTCACGAGCAAGAATTGTACCGTCGGGACCAAAAAGAATAATGTGCGGAATGCCCAATACTCCGTATGCGTCGGCGCCAACACTGCTTTGCTCGGCCATAATCTGCGGATAGTTGATTCCCAACTCTTCAATGGCACGTTTGGTGTCTTCAACCCTATCGCTTACAGTGACACCCAAAACGTTGAGGTTCTTATCTTTATAACTATTGTAAACGTTGATTAAATTTGGTATTTCCTGACGGCACGGACCGCACCAGCTTGCCCAAAAATCAACCAGCACATATTGTCCTTTGCCAACATAATCAGACAATTTCTGTGTCTTACCGTCATATTCAACCTCAAAATCAGTGAACATTGCGCCAACGGCAGTGGCTTTTTGTTTTTCGGCTGCTTCAGCCTGGCGTTTTATGGATTCGGCTTCGGATTCCAATAGCATGTTGACATAATTTTTAAACACTCCATTTTTTATTACGGGGTCCGCAATTGAGTCGAACAAGACGTTATAGCGGACAAATCCCCTCATTGAGGCGTAAATAACGGCGCCTTCCTCGTTGTTATGCTGCTTTACATAACCCATAAGATTATCCAGCGCCGAATCGCGAACAGCGAAATACTCTTTAAGAAGCTCTTCGTCGGGAGTTTCCTGACTTTGAAGCTGACGGCTCAACTCGCTGATACGCACCGTGCTTTGGTCATAGAACTCGTCGAATTGATGCCACGATTGGTAAAATTCGCTGCCTTCGAGGTCGAAATAACCGTTGTGAACCGTCACTTTGGCCGTCTCGCCCGGAACCAGAATAAAATTGACATACGCCTGGCACGGAATGTTGCCCGGGAAAATAGCTTGAAGATAAATGTAGGTGGGATAGTCGGCTTTTGTCTCAAAATGGAACTTCTTGTCTTTCACGACAACCACCTCAACAGGTTTTTCCATACTGATGTTGAATTTCTCATTACCGATAAAAACGTTGTAAGCCGAATCGGTAATCGCCTCATCTACAAACCCTTCAACAACAAAAGTTTTGGATTTTTGGGTGCACGATGCCAGCAACCCAGCCGACAACGCACCACACATCAAATAATTAAAAAGTTTGTTCATAATAAAAAGTGTTTGAGTTGTTTAACAATGAACAAACTTAAAAAGATATGACAGAAAAAGCAAAAAAAACATAACTCTTTCCGCCGATGCCGAAAATAAGATGTGACGAGTAAAGAGTAATAAAATTAACTCTTACACATTAAAGCGGAAGTGCATGATGTCGCCGTCCTCTGGCTCGTAGTCCTTTCCCTCGATGCCGATTTTTCCGGCGTCGCGGCAGGCCGATTCAGAGCCAAGCGTAACATAATCGATATATTTAATAACCTCGGCGCGGATAAAGCCCTTCTCAAAATCGGTATGGATGATACCGGCGCACTGCGGTGCTTTCATTCCGGCTTTGAATGTCCAGGCACGAGTCTCGTCAGGTCCTGTAGTGAAATATGTCTTAAGATTTAATAGTTTGTAGGCAGCTTTAATCAGTTTCGCCACACCCGGCTCCTCAAGTCCCAAATCGTTCAGGAACATCTGACGTTCGTCGTAGCTTTCGAGTTCGGCAATGTCCGACTCAATGGCGGCACCTATAATCAGCACATCGGCGTTCTCGCCCTCAACGGCTTTTATTACTTTTTCTGTATAAGCGTTTCCGTTTTTCACCGATGATTCATCGACATTGCAGACATATAGCACAGGCTTGTCGGTGAGCAGATTAAGGTCGGTGAGCAACTCTTTTTTCACGGCGGCGTCAATTTCAACGGTGCGTGCCGACCTGCCCTGCATAAGAGCCTCGCGATATTGGGTGAGCAACTCAAGTTGCTTCTGCGCTTTCTTGTCATTGCCAACTTTGGCAATTTTCTCAACCTTCTGAATGCGGCTCTCAACTGTCTCAAGGTCTTTGAGTTGAAGCTCGGTGTCGATGATTTCCTTGTCGGAAATTGGGTCAACCGGAGCACCACCCTCACGGACGATGTTGTTGTTATCGAAACAGCGCAGAACGTGGATTATGGCGTCGGTCTCGCGAATGTTTGCCAGGAACTTGTTGCCAAGCCCCTCACCTTTGCTGGCGCCCTTCACCAGTCCGGCAATGTCAACAATCTCGATGGTTGTTGGGATGATGCGTTTCGGATTGTCGATGGCTGCAAGTTTGTTCAGACGCTCATCAGGCACGGTTATGACGCCCAGGTTAGGTTCGATGGTGCAGAACGGAAAGTTGGCCGCTTGCGCCTTGGCGTTCGACAAACAATTGAAAAGTGTTGATTTGCCTACATTTGGCAATCCTACAATACCGCATTGAAGTCCCATTTCGTGTTATTTTAAAATTTGCCGCGAAAGTAGTAAAAAAGAGTAAAGACGAAAGTGTAATGAGTAAAGTCATAAAACGCAAGA
Source organism: Salinivirgaceae bacterium (assembly GCA_017617355.1). Taxonomy (GTDB): domain Bacteria; phylum Bacteroidota; class Bacteroidia; order Bacteroidales; family SZUA-534; genus RUG13583. Next base: position 37,645 of record JAFZWI010000007.1, read on the forward strand.
GACAGGGGGTGAACAATACTTTTGTTCACCCCCACCCCTTACAATTTCTCAATACTTCGGCGTCATCTTCAAATTGTAGAACGCAAACGAAAGTTGGTCGGCGCGTTCTTCAATTATCTTCGATGTCGGTTTGCCGGCACCATGACCAGCGTTGGTCTCGATGCGGATAAGCACTGGTGCAGCGCCCTGCTGATGCTCTTGCAGCGTGGCTGCAAACTTGAACGAGTGTGCCGGGACAACGCGGTCGTCATGGTCGCCGGTGGTGACGAGCGTTGCCGGATAAGCTTTGTTGGCAATGGTGTGCAACGGAGAATAACCCAGAAGATACTGGAACATTTCGGCACTGTCCTCGCTGGTGCCATAATCGATTGCCCAATGGCGGCCAATGGTAAACTTATGATAACGAAGCATATCCATTACGCCCACCGCCGGTAGCGAAACACCATATAAATCAGGCCGTTGGTTGACAACCGCGCCCACCAGCAAGCCTCCGTTCGAGCCACCTTGCAGCACAATGTTTCCGGCCTTGGTGTATCCTTCGGCAATCATATACTCGGCCGCAGCAATGCAGTCGTCGAACACATTCTGCTTGTTCATCAGCGTTCCGGCACGGTGCCATTCCTCGCCATACTCGCCGCCACCGCGAAGGTTCATCTGGCAATAGATGCCGCCCTGCTCAAGCCACACAGACTGCAAAATGCCGAAACCTGGCGTCAGCGTGATGTTGAAACCTCCATAGCCGTACATCCAAACCTTGTGGCTGCCGTCGAGTTTAATTCCCTCTTTATGAACGATGAACATCGGAATCTGAGAGCCGTCTTTGCTTGTGTAGAACACCTGTTTGGTCACGTAGCCGCTACCGTCGAAATCGATGTCGGTCTGGAGGTAAAGTTCTGATTTATTTGTATTAACATCGTATTTATAGATGGTCGATGGCGATGTGAACGTTTCCATAGTGTAGAAGGTGATGTTGTCATCCTTGTCGTCGTCGAAGCCATAGGCAGTGCCGATTTGCGGCAACTCAACATCGTGCAGATACTCACCCTTGAGCGAATAAACCTCGAAATGGCTCTGCGCGTCTTTGACGTATTCAGCAATCAGTTTGCCAGCCTTCACGCTCACCGACGCCAGCACATTTTCCTTCTCGGGAATCACCACAGTCCAGTTTTTGCTGTCGGTTTTTGCCGGGTCGATGGCTACAAGACGATATTTAGGCGCGCCAAAGTCGGTCAGAACCAGCATTTTACCTTCACAATTATCGACAACCGAATAGTTGTTGTCGAAATTCTCAACAATTCGTTTTATCGGCCCATTATTTTTCAAATCTTTGATATACAAAGCGTTGCCCGATGTTGATTCAGCCACAGAAATGAGCATAATCGTCTCATCGTCAGAAACACCTACTGAAAACATCCACTCCGGATGCTGCGGGTCTTCGTAAATCAGTTTGTCATTTGCCTGAGTATCACCAATTTTATGATAATAAATCTTGCTGTTGACATTCTCGCCTGTCAGTGCGTCGCCGCCAGTAGGCTCGGGGAAACGTGTGTAGAAGAAGCCGTCTTTATACCACGCAATTCCCGAAAATTTAACCCATTGGATATGGTCGTCGAGAGTTTTGCCGGTGGCAATCTCTTTGACATACAGTTCGTTCCAATCGGAACCCGCACGGGCAATACCATAGCCAAGGTAGCGGCCGTCGTGCGACACCGACACCGTCGAAAGCGCCACAGTGCCGTCATCCGACAGAGTGTTCGGGTCGAGTAGCTCAATCTCTTTGCCGCCCAAAGTATCGCTATAGTACATCACCGATTGGTTCTGCAATCCGTCCTTTTTATACCAGAAATAGTGCCCGTTCCACTTACGAGGCCTCGTGATTTTCTGATAGTTATAAATCTGCTCAAGCCGTTTTTTCACCTGCTCGCGGAATGGAATTTTCTCTAAATAGCCGAAAGTCAGTTTGTTCTGTTCGGCAACCCATTGCGCCGTCTCGTCGGAATTGTCATCTTCAAGCCAACGGTAAGGGTCGGCCACCTGTTGACCGAAATAAACGTCAACAGTATCAACTTTTTTTGTCATTGGATAAGTGATTTTGTCGTTTTGGCAGCCTTGGGCTATCAGCACCAATAACGCTGCCGGAATAATAAGTTTGCCGTTCATAATAAATGTTTTGCTATGCGAAAGTAGAAAGATAAAACATTATGCTCAAAAAAATCTTATAACTTAAAACTTTAAAATCTGTATTTTTCGGCGCAATAATCAGTTATGCAACAGGCAATAAATCTATACGCCAACCACAAGCCCACCGACTGGCTTCCGACATCGGTGAAAGAGATGGCTGCGTGCGGCTGGGACCAGCCCGATGTGGTGCTGTTCAGCGGCGACACATGGATTTCAACCGCCGAACTCAAGGCCGGCACATATCTTGTCCGTTGCGGAACACAAGTGAGGACACTTGCTAAAATAATCGAGTATAGTAAACTGTTAAATTTAGTATAGTTAAATTTATCATTAGAGAACCATACAACCATGTTTACCAACCACGTAGAATACGACGAACCCGATGACGGCGATAAAATATTAGGTTGCACATACTTGATTTTCGGCATTCTGGGAGCAATTATGCTCATAATTATGCTGTGCCTTGTTCCGGGGAAAGTGAAATATTTCAAGAGTGCCAAACGAATAATGGCTGAAGCCGTTTCGTTTTCGTTGTACGACTCCGTCTATTATTCTGGAACTTACACTTTCGCCTTTAAAGACGAAAACGATTCCACCATATATTTTTCAGAGGTAAAGGACAAATACGTCTATCGTATAGGGAAAAAATACGAATTTTTCTACACAAACAACGAGCCCCCCACAATCCAGACGCGCGAACCGCTGATTTTCCCGATAGTTTTTCTGGCACTGATGGGCGGAACGTTTGCGGGCATTGGCTTTATCCCGTTCTTGTATCGGGCACGTAACCGGCGGCAGAACCGACGCTATTTCAGCGAATTTCCGCCGGTTAAGATTCTCGGGAGCCATGCCGAACCCGTTGCGGCGGTAATAACCCGAATAAAAAAGAACGATTTGCCGCGGTCGAGTATGTTCTATCCAAAGTGGAAATCGTACTACACGCTGGAATGTGCCATGCCCGACCATAGCCGCACGTTCGAGAGCCGCCCCTTCTGGCTCGACCCCGAAGGCGTCTTCTGTGTGGGTGACGAGGTTACGGTGGTTATCGACAAATCGAAACCGGAGTGCTACATTGTTGATGTCACCGGTCTTTTTAATCATAAAGCGGAAGGAGGCGATTATGGACTTTCTGAATAGTTTCATTGATTACTATCGCGATGCGTTCACCTACGGCAACTTGGCTGTACAGTTTGGCTTGTTTCTGGTTTTTATCGGCTTTCTATTTGAATTAAAACTGCTTGGAATAGGTTCGGTAAAGGTCTATGCCGAACTGTTCAACGTCAAGGACAGTGAAATTCGCGCAAGCGGATGCGGCTGGGAAGGCAACACCTACTATCCTGTCATTCATACCTATATGCCCGGAATAAAAACCCCGCTGTACCGCTACAAATACAAGGGAAAACTATATGTGAGCGCACCCAAACTAATCTCGAACCGCGCAAGTTACAATCCGCTGCCTGGGCCTTGTTATATCTATATCAACCGAAGAAATCCGAAGCGCATCTATTCGCCCGAACTCAAAGGTGTGTTTCATATTATTTCCGGTATGGGATTGGCCACTATGCTGCTGCCGTTTATTTTAAACGTATGATAATATTATAGCTATTTATTTAGTCGACAAACAATTATGCAACAGACCGTAAATCTATACGCCAACCACAAGCCCACCGACTGGCTTCCGACATCGGTGAAAGAGATGGCCATGCACGGATGGGACCAGCCCGATGTGGTGCTGTTCAGCGGCGACGCCTACGTTGACCACCCGTCGTTTGGGGCGGCTGTGATTGGGCGCGTGCTCGAATCGCAGGGGTTGAAAGTGGCCATTGTGCCGCAGCCCAACTGGCGCGACGACCTGCGCGACTTCCGCAAATTCGGACGTCCGCGGATGTTTTTCGGCGTGTCGGCTGGCGCGATGGACTCGATGGTGAACCACTACACCGCCAACAAACGCCGCCGCTCCGATGATGCCTATACCGCCGGTGGAATTGCCGGCCAACGGCCTGATTATGCGTCGGTTGTATATTGCAACATTCTGAAAGAACTATACCCCGATGTACCAATTGTTTTGGGCGGAATTGAGGCGTCGCTGCGGCGATTTGTGCATTACGATTATTGGGCCGACGAGTTGAAACCCAGCATTTTAGTCGATACAAA
>JAFZWI010000057.1 GCA_017617355.1 Salinivirgaceae bacterium
AGTTATCCGCGTCGATAATGGCAAATCGACTGATGTTCAATACAATGGCGAGGAGATTTCGGTAAAGATATAACGAAGTGAATGTCAACAGCAAACATATGATTTTAAGCAAAATAGCACTAATAACGGTGCTATTTTGGTTTGTCACATTCACATTCCAACGATTCAAACTTTACACCTTCGAGTCGGACCATTTGTTTTTGTTCGATGCCGACTGGATTCTGCAAAACCTGATTGCGCCTGGTGGTATCAATCTGATAATCACCTCTTTCCTAACGCAGTTTTTCAAGTTTCCGATATTGGGGACAATTATAGTCGCCATAATTTACGCAGCCGCGTTTATTTGCCTTAAGCTACTGATTTCGAACTCGATATGGAAAGAAAAGCAGAATGGTCTGCTGCTGATTCCGATAGGCTTTTTGATGTTGTGCGTCGAAGAGCCGTTATACAATTTAAGCGGCCACACAGCGTTTATCATTTGTTTGATTGTTAGTATTTTATATCAACAATTTATCTGCCGCCACCAAAGGTTCAGCCTTGCGGCAACGGTGCTATGCGCCATACTTTTATACCTTATTGCAGGCTCGGTGGCGCTGTTGTTTGCTGTTATTGTCTTGACTACCAACATTCTGCAAAAGCGGAAACCAATAAACGGACTTGCCGCAATTGCCGCCGTATTTGCTTGTGGATTTGTATTTTACCTTACAGAATCGTACGTTTCGTTTGCCGAAGCCATACTACCAATGCAATACTACAACTGGCCAACTTCGGGCCTGATTGCAACTTGCGCCTGGCTGTCTATGCCGACAGTAATCGCAGCTTCAAATTTTATTAATAATCAACGCTTTGACCACATTGCACATATTCTCACAATTGTCGTTTTCGGCTTTGCTTTGAACCAAATACACGACAAGAAAACATATAAATTGCAGCACGAGAGCTATTTAGCTGACAATTGCCGCTGGGACAAGATTATAAAGTTGAACTCGCATAACAATGTGAAAACCAACTTTATAAGTTACACCAATCTGGCGCTTGCAATGCAGGGGCAACTGCTCGACCGAATGTTTGAGTTCAATCAGCAACTGCCAACACAGCAAAACAACTCACGCACAGTCAGAAACGAAATTTTCCACCTCGAAAGTCTCGCCTACTTCTTAAGCGGACACACGGCAGAAGCCCGTCAGGCGGCATTCAACAGCGCACTCATAACGCCTGGAGGTATTGAGCCTCACGATTTTCTGCGGCTTATCGCCATAAACAAATCGTTTGGTGCCGACGATGTGAGCCGAAAATATGCCAACGTCCTCAACAAAACGCTGTTTTACAGGCAGAAAGCCGCTGCCGCTTTGGCCGATACCAACGTTACGCGACTGCCCCAAAACAGCACTTTTTGCGAGATTGACGGACTGTCGGCAGACTACCGCGAGATTGTGGCAGCCAACCCCGAAAACACTGTGGCACAGCAATTTTACATTGCCCACATACTGGTTACAGCCAATAAAAAACGATTGAGTGAATATTTAGAGGACAATGCAGGAAAACCGACTCACAAGCGGATTCAAGAGGCCTGCACCATTATGTTCACAACCGAAGAATGCAGGCAATTAGGTGTAAACGAATCAGTTATAAATGATTTCGGAAAACTGAAAAAAGGTCAGTCAATCAACAACTTCTACCAATCGTACTGGTACTATATCGCATACCTGAACACAACAATCAAGTAAAAATGAGAGCATTAGCCGCAAACATATTGATAGTCACATTGTTGGCCGCTTGCACGCCAACAATCGACAACATTGTGCCAACCAACACCGACTTGGCAATATACCCTGATTACAAATCAGTTACAGTTCCGTGCAACATTGCGCCGATAAACTTTTCTGTTGCCGACAGCATCAGCATCGACGCAGTGGTGATTGAGGGACGCAACAGCAAGTTAACCGCCAAAGTGTCAGACAATTGCACACAAATAGGCATCGACCAATGGCACCAATTGCTGGCCGCCAACCTCGGCGACTCGCTGCGTTTCACTCTCTGCCGAAAGGCCGACGGCAAATGGCTGGGATACAAGCCTTTTACGGTTTTCGTCTCGCCCGACTCGGTTGACAAAACGCTGGTTTACAGGCTCATTCCGCCTGGTTACGAGATTTGGAACCAAATGGGAATCTATCAGCGCGACCTTGAAACATACTGTGAACAAGCCATTTACGAAAACCGCTATGGCAAAGGCAATTGCGTCAACTGCCACTCGTTTTGCGCCAACAACCCCGACCGTTTTATGCTGCACGTAAGAGTCAATATGTCAGGTACTTACACGTTCACAAACGGCGAAATCGGACGAGTTGCGGGCGACTTCAGCCAATTTGCCGCCAACCCCACCTACCCCTACTGGCACCCCGACGGCAAGCATATCGCATTCTCACTCAACAAGATATATCAAGATTTCCACACCGCCGACCCGAACATTATCGAGGTTTATGACGACGTTTCGGACGTGATTGTGTTCGATACTGAAAATCAAAAGATTATACACTCGCCGCTGACTTGCTCGAAAGAATCGTTTGAGACGTTCCCGTGCTTCTCGCCCGACGGCAAATGGCTCTATTTCTGCACTTCGCAAGCGCTCGACTCGGTGAAATGGAACTACACCAAAGCGCACTACAGCATCTGCCGCATTGGTTTCGATGCCGAAAAGGGCGAGTTTGGCACCTCGGTTGACACCATTGTGAATGCGGCGGCAATGGGCAAAACGGCCTCATTCCCACGCATTTCGCCCGACGGACGCTTCCTACTCTACACGCTGGCCGACTATGGCAACTTCACCATCTGGCACCGCGAAGCCGACCTGCAAATGATAGACCTCGAAACTGGCGATAGCGTTGATATCAGCAATATAAACAGCACACTGACAGAAAGTTACCACTCGTGGTCAAGCAACTCTCGGTGGGTTGTGTTCAGCTCGCGCCGTGGCGACGGACTCTACACCCGCCCTTACCTCGCCCACATCGACAGCAACGGAACAACCTCAAAACCTATGCTTTTGCCTCAACAAAATCCACAGAAATACTACACCGAATTGTTCTACTCGTACAACATTCCCGAACTGGTGAAATCGGAAGTCGAACTATCGGCTCGAAAAACGGATTTGTTGATTCGGGGAATGCAGAAGAAATAAGGCTTTGCGGCACATCGCGCAATAAAAATCAACATTAAACTCAGGTGCGGAAAGTGGGGTAAAATATCGAGTTTCCGCACCTGAGTTGCATATTTTTCTCAAAAATCATCGAACTCAGGTGCGGAAAGTGGGGTAAAATATCAAGTTTCCGCACCTGAGTTGTATATTGTATTCGAAAATGCATTATCATTGCATAAAAATTGTAGGTTATGGATAAGAATCTATTTGTCGGACGCGAGTACGAGATACGCCAATTGGAGAAATACCGCGACTCGAAAGAGTCGGAATTCATTATTGTGTACGGGCGGCGGCGCGTTGGAAAGACGTTCCTTATCAGGGAGTTTTTCGACGACACTTACGATTTTCACGTCACGGGGCTTTATAAGAAGTCTAAAAAACTGCAACTCAAGAACTTCTATCTTGCGCTTCAAGAGTATGGCTCGAAAATCAAAAAAGTGCCTGACGATTGGCTGGAAGCCTTTGCCGAACTGAAAAAACTGTTGAAAAGCATCAAAACGAAACGCAAAAAAGTGGTTTTCATCGACGAACTGCCGTGGCTCGACACCCGCCAAAGCGAGTTTCTGGCTGCCTTTGAAGCGTTTTGGAACGGCTGGGGCGCGCAACAAAACGACATTATGCTGATTGTGTGCGGCTCGGCCACAACGTGGATAACCAACAAAATCATATCCGACAAGGGCGGCTTGTTCAACCGCGCGGCAAGGCGGCTTTATCTAATGCCGTTTACGCTCGGCGAGACAGAGAAGTACCTGGTTTCAAGGGGAATCCGCTGGAGCCGCTATGACATTGTAGAGTGCTATATGACAATGGGCGGCATCCCTTACTATCTGAAACTTTTAGACAACAGCCTGTCATATCTTGCCAACATCGACTCGATTTTCTTCAAGAAAAACGGCCCGCTGTGGGACGAGTTCGACCATCTTTACGAAACTCTTTTCGGAACATCGAAAGCGTATATGAAAATCATTGAAGCGCTGGCCACAAAGAAATCGGGGCTCACACGGAAAGAAATTATCGACGAGACGGATTTGGACGACAACGGCCTTCTGACCGAAATGCTTAAAAATTTGAAAAACAGTCGTTTCGTGCGGGCATACAACACTTTCGGCTATGGCGAGAAGAACGTGGTGTACCAACTTGCCGACTATTTCACGCTGTTCTATCTGCGCTTTATGAAGGGCCGACAAAACCCCGACGAGCATTTCTGGACGCATTATTTGGACAATCCCGCCAAAAACGCTTGGGCTGGACAAACCTTCGAACAGGTCTGCAAAGACCATATCGCCCAAATCAAAAAAGCCATCGGAATCAGTGCTTTGCTCACCGATATTGCTTCGTGGCAAGGGACTTCGGAAAGCGGCAAGGCGCAGATTGACCTAATTATCGGCCGCCGCGACCGCACAACCAATATTTGCGAAATCAAATTTTCGGTTGAAGAATTCGCCATCGACGGCAACTACGAAGAAACACTGCGGAAGAAAATTCAAGTGTTCCGCGAGGCCACAAAATCGCGCAAGGCGTTGCAGTTAGTAATGATTACCACCTACGGCGTGCGGCAAAACGCCCACAGCGGCATTATGCAGTCGCAGGTGAGAATGGACGATTTGTTTGTGAGCGCGGAATAGACCGACCTGCTAATTCGGGGAATGCAGAAGAAATAATTAATCACACTAACACAAAGTTGTGTAACACAATATTATACAAGGCTATAGCACGCTAACAAGTACAACTGCACTATAGTTTTTCTGAAGACCAATTTCTTGTTGTTTGATTATTATTACCCTTCCACAACTCGCAAAAATATCGAGTTATGGACGGGTGATAATTTTTATAAATTGCCATAACTCGAAAAAATATTGAGTTATGGACGGATAATAATAAAATATTTTTTATGTTTGTAGTGTAAAAATCAACAAGATGAGTGGAATCATAGGCAGAAATAAAGAGACAGAAAGTCTGGAATCGCTTTACAAATCAAACCGTTCAGAGTTTATCATTGTGTATGGGCGGCGGCGCATTGGCAAAACATTTCTGGTGAACTCGGTATTCGAGAAACGTATGACATTTGCATACACTGGCGCAAGAAATCAATCGCAAAAAGTTCAATTACAACACTTTGCCGAACAATTAAAATTGTTCTCAAAATCGAAGTTTGCGCCCGAACTAAAAAATTGGGAAGATGCCTTCAATCAGTTGAAAGAGTTGATATTAGCGCTTCCTGCAACAAAACGCAAAGTGATTTTTTTCGACGAAATGCCGTGGATTGACACGCCCAAAAGTAGTTTTGTGGCGGCGCTGGAATATTTTTGGAACGCTTGGGCGGCTCAACGAACCGATATTATGTTTATTGCCTGTGGTTCAGCAACTTCGTGGATGGTTGACAAACTTGTCGAGAACAAAGGCGGCCTGCACAACCGCATAACAGCACAAATTTATTTGCGGCCTTTTACTCTTGGCGAGTGCGAACAAATGCTTGCTGCAAACAATTGTGTATGGGACAGATACACCATTCTACAATGTTATATGACTTTTGGCGGTGTGCCTTTTTATTTGACGCTTCTGAATCCGAAAGAGAGTCTTGCCCAAAACATAAACCGCCTGTTTTTTGAGAAAAACGCCGTGATGAAAAACGAGTTTGACGAACTATTCAACGCGCTTTTCAATCAGGCCGACAAATATATCGAAGTGGTTTCGGCTCTTGCCCGACGGCGCGAAGGCTTGCAAAGGTCTGAAATTATTGAAGATACATCGTTTTCGGGCGGCGGCCTGTCGAAAATTCTCGACAATCTTGAGCGTTGCGATTTTATAACATCGTATTCGAAATTCAAAAAGACAATCAGAGATTCATTCTACAGAATATCAGACAATTATCTACTTTTTTATTTCAAATTCGTCCGCGGCAACAATTCGAAAGACAATCAGTATTGGACCAACAATCTCACAACGTCTGCCGTTGCTGCGTGGCAGGGTTTCAGTTTCGAGACGGTATGTATTCAGCATCTCGAACAGATTAAAAAGAAATTGGGAATCAGCGGAATAGCAACAAATTCGTGCTCGTGGCGAAAAAACGGCACTTCGGCCACGCAAGGCGCTCAAATCGACTTGCTCATCGACCGCGCTGACCGCGTCATCAACATTTGCGAAATGAAATTCTCGCAAGTACCTTATTCAATATCAAAAGATTACGAAAACAATCTGCGCCTGAAAATGGCCCACTTCATTGAAGAAACCAAAACACGCAAATCGCTTGCCCTGACAATGGTTACAACGTTTGGCGTTTTGCAAGGCATACACTCGGGAATCGTTAATAATGAAGTGGTTATGGACGATTTGTTTGCGAGTGCAGAGTAAAAATTAAACTCAGGTGCGGAAAGTGGGGTAAAATATCAAGTTTCCGCACCTGAGTTGCATATTGTCAAGCGAACATTTCATTCATAGACAATATTTTCTTTTCGGGGTTATTCTTCAAATCTCTTTCATACGCTTGTTTGATTATGCACCCCTTAACGTATGTGTTAGTTAAGCACATTATTTTAATGTGCATTTCCGCCTGTTCTTCGGTTAAACTACAGACTTTCATTATTTCCCTTTTCTCTAATTCAGCGTTTTCTTCGGTAATTCCCAATCCACTCACAAGCATTCCATATACCAAATTGTCTTTTATCAATGGACTACCGCTTGCACCGCCAACAGTGTGGTCAACATTAAAACCGTCAAAGCGCCATTGCTTATTAGGTGTTTCGCCTTTTACCAAACAATCAGTCTCTCGATACATAAAACGGCCATCTTCTAAAGGCTGGAAATGTTTGTTTTGATACAAAATAGGCTCTCCTTTACCACTATCATAAATAGGCTCTTTGTCTGCAAAATGCAATGGGCTTTCAAAATCTTTATTGGCTAATCTAAATGCCATTGTATCAATATTTTCATAACTGAACAAAGCCATAAATGGTAGCAACGAATATTGTTTCCCGTTCACCAATGTGCATATTTCTTGCCCACATTGGTTAGCACCCAATCCAACGTGTTGTGCTGTAAACAATGTATCATCAACTATAAAACCTGAACCTATGAATTTACCGAATTGGTAAATAGGCACTATATATTTGGGTATTTCTTTGTTCATATCATTCATTTTCTAGTTATAAATCTTCCCCATCAGCACGATTATATTCATTCTCATAAAATATTGATATATAATAATTACCATATCTTTCATTAATATTAAACCACACCATTTTTTTCTCCATTATTTCAAAAATCATATTTAATTTTTCATTTTTAACAATCAAATCCATTTTTTTCATTTGTTTGTCAGAAGGATTATCTATCTCATTCTGTGTATATTCTTTCAAAAGTTCTTTCATAATTCTGTTTTGAATTGCGACAGTATCAAGCAACGTTGTATCAGGTATTTGATAGAAAGCTGCTTCATACCGCTTCTTATTCACAAGCATTTCATAAGATATGTCTTCATCTTCTGGGATTATGTAATCTGCCGCTTCTAAATCAAAAGCTATATATTTCTTATTTTTTAAGAATTGTCGGCAAAGGTTATTGAAGCGAATTCTAATATTTGTTTCACTACAAGGTATTGCATCAGCAACCATAATCCGCCAAACCTTATTATTGTTTGTGACAATAAACACATTCACCTTACTTCCATTAAACTCACCTTCAAAATAATCCTTATCTTCGTTGTATGTAAAACCTTTTCCTATCAGTTTTTCTTTCATATCAGACTTATATCCATCAACGGGTATTCCGAGAAACTTTGTTACATCTCTTTGTGCGATTGCCGTCATTGAGACAAACATAAGCGCAAACAATAATAACTTCTTCATATACATATATTTTTAAATAAAACAACCTCAACAAAAAACGCGCAGACATAATCCACGCGTCACCGAGGTTTACCACAACCTACATCCACCGCAGAAACGTCTGCGCATAAAGCGCACACGCTCTCGTGGATGTATATGGCTCATTTATCGCGAGGTGGTAATTCGGTGACGTTGAGCCTACCCATAAATTTGCACTCTTTGCAGAATGCAGTTGTAAAATTATACTTTTTATTGCTTACACGACACTACTTGAAAAATAACTTAAAAAAGTACATTCTACTTTTATTTAATTATCTTTGGCAAATCGAAACATTAAACAAAAGAGTATGAAACGACTATTTGCCACTGCAACTATCATTGCGACAGCCATTTGCGCCACGGCGCAACAGAATCCGATAATCAAAACCGTCTTCACGCCCGACCCTGCGCCTTACGTGCACGGCGACACGGTCTATCTGTTTGTGGACCACGACGAAGACGACGCCACATACTTCAAAATGAAGGACTGGCTGCTGTTCAGCACCACCGATATGGTGAACTGGACCTATCTGGGCACGCCAATCTCGACCGAAACGTTCAGTTGGGCGGCTCACGGCGACCGCGCGTGGGCTTCGCAGGCGGTTGAGCGCAACGGCAAGTGGTACTGGTACGTGTGCTGCAACACCAACAAGGGCGAGGACGCTCTGGCGGTGGCTGTGGCCGACAATCCGCAAGGGCCCTACACCGACGCCATCGGCAAACCGCTGGCCATCGGGTGCTCGTTCATCGACCCATCGGTGTTCATCGACGACGACGGCCGCGCCTACCTGATTTGGGGCAACAAAGGCTGCTGGTACGGACAGTTGAACGACGATATGGTCTCATTTGCAAATGGTTACAAAGAGATTTCTGGCTTTACCGACCCTGCCTGCTTCGGTCCCGAATCGAAAAAAATGAACTGGTGCAAGGGCAAGGAAGAACTTATGACGGGTTACGAGGAAGGCCCGTGGCTTATGAAGCGCGGCGGAACCTACTATCTGTCGTACCCCGCGGGCGGCGTGCCCGAACATATGGCCTACTCGACGGCCACATCGATTGACGGCCCGTGGACCTACCGCGGACGCATTATGGACGAGGCCGAAAACAGTTTCACCATCCACGGCGGCAACATCGAGTTCAAGGGGCACAACTATATGTTCTACCACAACGGCGCAACGCCCAACGGCGGCGGCTTCAAGCGCTCGACGTGCATCGAAGAGTTTGAGTTTGGCGCCGACGGCTCGATTCCGTTCATCGCGTTCAGCAAAACGGGCGTGAAACCTGTGGGCACGCTCAATCCGTACGCGGTGACGCAGGCCGAAACAATGTCGGACTCGTGGGGCGTGAAGGTTGACCGACTGGCTGGGAAACGCCATTTTGTGACGTCAATCCACAACGGCGACTGGATTAAGTTGAGCAATGTCGATTTTGGCGACCAACAGCCGAAACTTGCTACTGTTGAGGTACTTAACTGTCAAAATGCGGGTGTAATCGAGTTTTATGTCGATAACATTGGTGGAAAACCTATTGCGCAAGTGAAAGTCGGCCCCGAAAATGCTGTCTTTCACGGCAATATCACTGGCAAGGTGAGCGGCGTGCACGACCTTTATCTGCTCTTCCGCGGCGGCGACAAGGAACTGTTCGATTTCGATTGGTGGAAGTTCAATATCGGTGTAAATCAACCGATTATACAGACCAAATACACCGCCGACCCTGCGCCATACGTTCACGGCGACACCATCTATCTTTACACAACTCACGACGAGGACACGGCCAACGGCTTCCAAATGTTTGATTGGCTGCTATATACATCGACCGATATGGTGAACTGGACCGACCACGGCGCGGTGGCTTCGCTCGACGATTTCAAGTACTACGACGGCAAGAACGGCGCGTGGGCCGAATGTGTGGTTGAGCGCAACGGCAAGTGGTATATGTACTGCCCGATTCACGGCCACGGCATTGGCGTGCTGGTTGCCGACTCGCCTTTCGGGCCGTTCCGTGACCCGCTCGGGCAGCCGTTAGTTTGGCAGCGCGAGCACTGGTACGACATCGACCCGTCGGTGTTCATCGACGACGACGGACAGGCTTATATGTACTGGGGCAACCCGAATGTGTACTACGTGAAACTGAACGAGGATATGATTTCGTACTCGGGCAGCATTGTGCAGCTGGATTACAAAATTCCTGATTATCAAGAAGGTCCGTGGTTCTACAAGCGCGACGGACACTACTATCTGGCGTTCGCGTCGACGTGCTGCCCCGAAGGCATCGGCTACGCAATGAGCGACAGCCCGACGGGCCCGTGGAAGTATATGGGCCACATTATGAACCACACGCAACGCACGCGCGGCAACCACCCTGGAATCATTGATTATAAGGGCAAATCGTACGTTTTTGGTCTGAATTACGACCTTATGCACCTTGAGACATACAAGCACCACGAGCGCCGCTCGGTTTCGGCTGCCGAAATGCACTACAATGCCGACGGCTCGATTCAGGAAGTGCCTTATTTCCACGACGCTACGCTTGAGCCTGCCGACAAGTTCAACCCGTTCCGCACCATTTCGGCCACCACAATGGCGTGGGGCTACGGCCTGAAAACAACCGTCAACGGCAAGGGCAACATCTGCCTGAATAACATTGATAATGAGGAATATCTAATGCTGCGGAACATCGATTTCGGCTCGGGTGCGAAGTCGATAACCGTGAGTGCCACGGCTGCAAATGCCGCAAAAATTGAGGTGCACATCGACTCTGCCGACGGCGAACTGCTTGGCACTGTGAACGTTGCAAAAACGAAAGACCTGAAAACATTCAAATCGTTCAAAGCCGCACTGAAACCTGTTTCTGGCTGCCACGACCTTTATTTCGTGTTCAAAGGCGCTGCCGAAAAAGACTTAATGATTTTTGAGAATTGGGAAATGAAGAAGTGAGTGGATTAACGCAAACGCTAACGAAAAACGCAAACATTTCTTTTCAGTTCACATATTACACGCTCATTGTTAGCAACATTTTTAAAAATTGAAAATTTGGTGGAAACGAAAACGCACACCGCCAAGTCCAAATTTCTATCTTTGCGCAAAATTTCGAACTGATATGCAAGATAAAATCATCGTTCTTGACTTTGGCGGACAGTATGCCCACCTGATTGCCAACCGCGTACGTCGGTTGGGCGTTTTCACCGAAATCCACTCGCCGGCAGCACCTGTCGAAGAGTTGG
>JAFZWI010000058.1 GCA_017617355.1 Salinivirgaceae bacterium
GCGAGTACGACCCCGACACCCGCAGCGGCCTGCCTGGCAGCGACCGCAAGGTGAAAGGCACTCTGCACTGGTTGAGCGTCGGACACTGCCTGCCGGCTGAAGTTCGCCTATACGACCGTCTGTGGAAGGTTGAGAATCCGCGCGACGAGATGGCTGCAATCCGTGAGGCACGCAACTGCGAGGCTCTCGAAGCAATGAAGGAAATCATCAACCCCGACTCGCTGCAGGTACTCACCAACTGCTACGTTGAAAAGTTCCTGGCCAACGTCAAACCGCTGGACCACTTCCAATTCCAACGCATCGGTTACTTCAACGTCGACCCCGACTCAACAGCCGACCACCTTGTCTTCAACCGCACCGTCGGTCTGAAAGACAGCTGGGCAAAGGAGCAGAAGAAGTAATTTATTGGTGTTAGGTGTTGGGGATTGGGTTTTAGAGTTATAAGTATTAATTAGTGAATTAGGAAAAATGGATGCCGAAAAACAACATCAGTTCGACCTGCGTTACTTGCAGATGGCGCGCATCTGGGCCGGAAACTCATACTGCGTGCGCCGCAAAGTGGGCGCGCTGCTGGTCAAAGACCAGATGATAATCTCAGACGGCTACAATGGCACACCGTCGGGGTTTGAGAACTGCTGCGAGATTGACGAGAACACAACCAAACCATACGTGCTGCACGCCGAAGCCAACGCCATTACGAAAGTGGCCAAATCTAGCAACAGTAGCCTCGGCTCAACGCTCTACGTAACGGCATCGCCCTGTATGGAGTGCGCCAAGCTCATCATCCAGTCGGGCATCAAACGGGTGGTTTTTTCCGACAACTACCGCATTCAGGACGGCATTGAGCTGCTCAAACGCGCCGGAATAGAGATTGTTCAAATCGAAGTTGAATAAAAACACTGAAGATGAATAAATTAGTAAAGATATGGCTTCCGCTGCTGCTTGCTGCCGCCTTTGCGTTCGGAATGCTCGTCGAAAGTAACATACTAGGACGAAGCAACAGACAAACAATTATAAGACCGCGATGGGGCAGCAAAATCGACTATCTGATTGGCAACATAATGCAAAGCTATGTTGATACTGTCAATATTGCCGAACTGGAGGAAAATGCCGCCATTAGCCTGCTCAAAGACCTCGACCCACACTCAACCTACATCTCGGCTGAGGAGTTTGCCGAAATGAACGAGCCACTCGAAGGCAATTTCGACGGCATCGGGGTGCAATTCAACATTCAGAAAGACACCGTTTATGTAGTAAACGTGATTGCCGGCGGCCCGTCGGAAAAGGTGGGCATCCGCGCCGGCGACCGCATTGTGACAGTCAGCGACTCGCTGATTGCAGGCATTGGCATCAGCAACAACGAGGTGATGAAACTACTGCGCGGCCCACGCGGAACCAAAGTGCGAGTGGGCATCGCACGGCGCGGCGAACGCGACCTTGTGCCGTTTGAAATTACCCGTGGTCAGATTCCTCTTTACAGCATCGACGCGGCTTACATGATGAATGCCGAAACGGGCTACATCAAGCTCTCGAAGTTCGCCCGGACAACATACAAGGAGTTCCAGGACGCTGTAGCCAAACTGAAGGCGCAAGGCATGAAAAACCTTATTTTCGACCTTCGCGGCAACGGCGGCGGCTACATGGACGCGGCAATCAACGTTGTAGATGAGTTCCTGCCCAACGGCAGCCTGATAGTTTACACCGAAGGGGCGCACCGTGAGCGAGCCGAGTTCCACGCTTCGTTCCGTCAGTCGTGCAAAGACCTGAAGCTGGCTGTTCTGATTGACGAGTTTTCTGCATCGGCCAGCGAAATTACCGCTGGCGCCATTCAGGACAACGACCGTGGTATTATCGTCGGACGCCGCTCGTTTGGCAAAGGCCTTGTGCAAGAGCCAATTATGTTCCCCGATAACTCGTCGGTGCGGCTCACAATCGCACGATATTACACTCCGTCGGGACGCTGCATTCAAAAGCCTTATAAACAGAGTGATGAGGATTATTATGCCGACCTTGAGAACCGCTACGAGCGTGGCGAATTTATGGAACGCGACAGCATAAAAATCGCCGACTCGACAGAATATTTTACTACTGGCGGACGTGTGGTTTACGGCGGTGGCGGCATCATGCCCGACGTCTTCATCCCGGCCGACACTTCAGGAACATCGGAATATTACAGCCGAATAACACGAAAGGGCTGCGAGTACCAGTTCTGTCTTGAGTACACCGACCGCAACCGCACCGAACTGTTGAAACTGAAAAAAGCATCTGACTTTGTCAAATACTTGAGGAGCCAGAACATTTTCGACCAGTTTGTGGCTTATGCCGAAAAGCAGGGCGTGAAACGCGACGCACGAGGCATCAGACAGTCGCGGCAGCTGATTGAGACACAGATTATGGCGCTCATCGCCCGCAACGTTATCGACAACGAGGGTTTCTACCCCATTATTCAAGACATCGACAAAACACTGATGGAATGCCTCGACATTGTCGAGAAAAAATCGCTAAAAACGCTATAAATTATTCTTAAACAATATTTTAAATGGAAAAGTATAATTCGAATCTACCTTACAAGGTGAAAGATATGGCGCTCGCCGACTGGGGGCGCAAAGAGATTGAGTTGGCTGAGGCCGAAATGCCCGGACTGATGGCTCTGCGTAAGAAATACGCAGCAAGCCAACCGCTCAAAGGCGCAAAAATTTCGGGCAGCCTGCACATGACCATACAAACGGCTGTGCTGATTGAGACTTTGACAGCGCTTGGCGCAAAAGTTCGCTGGGCAAGCTGCAACATCTTCTCGACACAAGACCACGCTGCCGCTGCTGTGGCAGAGCGCGGAGTACCGGTGTTCGCATGGAAGGGTGAGTCGCTTGAGGAGTACTGGTGGTGCACCGAGCAAGCGCTGAACTTTGGCAACGGCGAAGGTCCCGACTTGATTGTCGATGATGGAGGCGATGCCACACTGATGCTGCACAAAGGCATCGAGATTGAAGATAATCCGGCCATTCTAAACAACATGCCGAAGGGCGAGGATGCTGTCCGCCTGTTTGAAAGAATCAAAGACGGGTTGAAAGATGACAACCAAAAATGGCACAAGCTGGCGGCTAAAGTGCGCGGCGTGTCGGAAGAGACAACCACTGGCGTTCACCGTCTGTACCAGATGGCCGAGGCAAAAACTCTGCGTTTTCCGGCTATCAACGTCAACGACTCTGTTACAAAATCGAAATTTGATAACCTCTACGGCTGCCGTGAGAGTCTGGCCGACGGCATCAAGCGTGCCACCGACATTATGATTGCCGGCAAGGTGGCTGTGGTTTGCGGCTACGGCGATGTGGGCAAGGGCTGTGCAATGAGTATGCGCGGATTCGGCGCCCGCGTTCTGGTTACCGAGATTGACCCAATTTGCGCCCTACAGGCCGCAATGGAAGGCTTTGAAGTTACAACCGTTGAGGACGCTCTGCCACAAGGCGACATCTACGTTACCTGCACAGGCAACCGCGACATTATCACCGCCGACCACATGAAGAAGATGAAAGACAAAGCCATTGTCTGCAACATCGGTCACTTCGACAACGAGATTATGATGGCCGACCTTGAGGCTCTGCCAGGAATCAAGAAAGTGAACATCAAACCGCAAGTTGACCAATACTACTTCCCCGATGGCCACAGCATTATTGTTTTGGCTGAAGGCCGATTGGTGAACCTTGGCTGCGCAACCGGCCACCCGTCGTTTGTGATGAGCAACTCGTTCACCAACCAGACTCTTGCCCAACTCGACTTGTGGCAGAAGAAATATGAGATTGGCGTTTACCGCTTGCCGAAATATCTCGACGAGGAGGTTGCCCGCCTGCACCTTGAGCACGTTGGTGCAAAACTAACTATCCTGAGCAAAGCCCAAGCCGACTATATCGGTGTGAAGGTTGAAGGTCCTTACAAACCGGAGCACTATAGATATTAAACGAGAACGATAACGATAACTTATCAGATTAAACATAATCCCCGCCAGAATAGCTCTGACGGGGATTTTTGTTGAAAATGGTTTTTTTCTATTTATCCATTTTCAAATTCTCCTCTATCTGGCTTTGCAGCTTGCTGTTGACGGCTTTCAACTCCTCAATCAGTTGCCGTTATTGTTTTTCGTCATCGTCATCATTTTTAATTTGTGTTTTCTGCTTATCTTTCCTATCGCAAAAACATTACATTATGGACAGTTCAAAATGCATACAACTGCTTGAAAGCCATGATATAAAACCGACGGCAAACCGCATGGTTGTGGCCGACCAATTAGCGACAATGGAGCACCCAGTGTCGCTCACCGATTTGGAGGCCTCTATCGGCACTATCGACAAATCGAACATCCTGCGCACGCTGAACCTGTTCCGCGCCAACCACCTTGTCCATGTTATCGAAGGCGGCAACGGATGCACGCTTTACGAACTATGTCAGAGCCAGCATCACGACAATGATGCCGACAACGACGAAGACGCGCACATTCACTTTTTCTGCGAGAAATGCCGGCAGACTATCTGCTTGAGCGAGAAACATATACCCTCAATCGACCTTCCGGAGGGATACTCCGTCAACTCGGTAAATTTCATGATAAAGGGACTTTGTCCCAAATGCAGCCGGAGCCGACGCTAAGCGCACATTATGTGTAAAGGGAAATGTGTAATGATTAACGAGAGGAAATCCTTAAGCTCGTAATTTGTAATCAAATCTAAAATTCTTTCCAACGCACAGCAATCTCATCCAGCGTTTGCATAATAGCCGCCGGGTCTTTCTCGGTAACAAGCCGGATGCGGAAATCTTTGAAATCGGGCAGACCTTTGAAGTAATTCGACAGATGCTGGCGAAGTTCGAAAACGCCCACATAGTCGCCTTTCCAATCGAGCGAGTATTGCAAGTGACGTTTGATAAGTTCAACTTTTTGTGGCACAGTTGGTTTAGGCAGCAGTTCACCTGTTTGCAGATAGTGCTTTGTCTGGCTGAAAATCCACGGATTGCCAATGGCTGCGCGGCCAATCATTATGCCGTCAACGCCATAGCGGCTGAACGCTTCGGCGGCCTTTTGCGGACTGTCGATATCGCCGTTGCCGATAACTGGAATATGCAGCCGAGGGTTGGCTTTCGTCTGCCCGATGAGTGTCCAGTCGGCTTCGCCTTTGTACATCTGGCTGCGAGTGCGGCCGTGGATTGTAATTGCTTCAGCACCAACATCCTGCAATCGCTCGGCAAGCTCCACAATCGGTTTGTCGGTCTCGTCCCAACCAAGGCGCGTCTTCACAGTCACGGGCAGCTTTACGGCATTCACCACTCGGCGTGTTATCTCAATCATCAGCGGAATGTTCTGCAACAGACCGGCGCCGGCGCCCTTGCCAGCAATTTTTTTTACGGGGCAGCCGAAGTTGATGTCAATCAAGTCGGGATGAGCCTGCTCAACACGCACGGCGGCTTCGGCCATTGCGTCAGGGTCCTTACCATAAATTTGGATGCCAACCGGCCGCTCGCTGTCGTCGATGTCGAGTTTGCGCAGACTTTTCTCAGCGTCGCGGATGAGTCCGTCAGCCGACACAAACTCAGAATACATCAAATCGGCGCCCTGTTCTTTGCACAAGCGGCGGAACGACGGGTCGCTGATGTCTTCCATAGGCGCAAACGCCACCGGCTTATCACCCAAATTGATGTTTCTGATTTTCATATCGGTACGCAATTTAAACAAAAAAAGCACTCACGTCGGTAAGTGCCTTTTGTGGACCCAGTTGGGCTTGAACCAACGACCCCCTGATTATGAGTCAGGTGCTGCTAACCAACTGAGCTATGGGTCCTGAATCCCTTGTTTTTTGGGACTGCAATATTACACAATGCGTTTATATTATACAATAGTATATTTGGAAAATATATCGGGATAAAATGAATGTCCGATGACATAAAAAATAACGCAGCACGGCTTGCTGTTTGATTTTTTTTGTATTTTGCCGACCGTTTTTAACAGCCTTTGTTGAGGCTTCGGAGAAATGGCCGAGTGGTCGAAGGCGCACGCCTGGAAAGTGTGTATACCGCGTGAAACGGTATCGTGGGTTCGAATCCCCCTTTCTCCGCAAAAACACAAAACGAGAGATGATTTTTAATAATTTATAACAAGTAAAAACCGTAAATAACAAAAAATCGAAATTATGAAAAAGTTATTCACATTGTTAGTTGTGACTATGATGTTGGGAACAGCATCAGTAAATTGTGTAAACGCACAAGATGAGAATGCTGCCGCAGACACTGCACAGGCAGTTGAACAGGCAGCACCGGCAGCTTCTGAGGCTCCAGCCGCCGAAGTTAGTGAAGACGCCATTGAAGGACAAAGCGCCCATCAGGCAATCAAACAGAAATTCATCGAGGGTGGTGTAGGCTTTATGTCGGCCGTTATCCTCTGCTTGATTCTCGGTTTGGCCATTTGCGTTGAGCGTATCCTGTTCCTCAACCTGTCGTCGACCAACACCAAGAAGCTGTTGGCAAAAATTGAGACCGCTCTTAACGAGCAAGGCGTAGAGGCAGCCAAAGAGGTTTGCCGTAACAGCCGCGGTCCGGTTGCAAGCATCTTCTATCAGGGTCTCGACCGCTACGATGCTGGTCTTGACATGGTTGAGAAAGCCGTTATCTCTTACGGCGGTGTTCAAACCGGTTTGCTCGAGAAGAACCTTTCTTGGATTGCCTTATTCATCGCTTTAGCTCCTATGTTGGGATTCTTGGGAACAGTTATCGGTATGGTTCAGGCCTTCGACTCAATCAAGGTTGCAGGTGACATCAGCCCGGCATTGGTTGCAGGTGGTATCTCTGTCGCACTTATCACTACAATGGCTGGTCTTATCGTAGCTATGATTCTTCAAGTGTTCTATAACTACTTCGTATCAAAAATCGACAGCATTGTCAACGATATGGAAGACGCATCTATCTCTTTGACAGATATGCTTTATAAGTACAACTTGAAAAACAAATAAAAAATGAATTCAACATTATCAAAAATAATTGGTATCTTTTCGGCTATTCTGTTGGCTGTCAGTGCCGTATCGGGTATTGTCACCTTTGTAACCGGAGAATACATCGACTGGTTGCTTATATGGACATATATCCTCGCAGGCGGTGCGTTTCTGGTAATCATTGTGATGTCACTGATTGGCATGCTCAACTCGAAGAAGAGTGCCTTGACATTGCTTGGCGTGTTGGCTTTGGCCGCCGTCATCGTTTTCGGCGCACACTCTATTGCATCTGATGTCCTGCCGACATTCCATGGTGTTGAGGAATACAATCTGACAATAAGCTTGTCGAAATGGGTTGATACCGCATTATATGTAACTTATTTATTGTTCGGAGCGGCAATTCTGGGATTGGCCGTAACAGCCGTACGCTCAGCCGCCGAATAAGAAAATTGAAAGTAAACTATGGCACGTAAAACACCAGATATTCCTTCTGCATCATTGGCCGACACCGCGTTTATGATGTTGATATTCTTTCTGGTCTCCACTACAATGGACACCGATGCCGGTATATCGCGTATGCTGCCGCCTCCGGTTCCAAAAGAGGAAATCAACGACGACCAGAAGATTAAGGAAAGAAATGTTTATGTTGTTCTTATCAACAAGAACGACCAGTTGATGGTTGAGGGCGAACCGATGCACATCAGTGAATTGAAAAAGAAGGCGAAAGAGTTCATTGAGAACCCTGCTGACGACCCGAATCTTCCGGAAAAAACAATAAAGGAAGTGCCTTTCTTTGGCGATTATCCGGTTTCGAAGCAGGTAATATCACTTCAGAACGACCGCGGAACTTCTTACGGACTGTACGTCCAGGTTCAAGACGAACTGGCCGCTGCCTACAACGAGTTGAGAAACGAGTTGGCACAGAGAAAGTGGGGCAAACGCTATGACGATTTGGACAAGGACCAGCAGGACGCTATAAAGAAGATATATCCGCAGGCTATATCTGAGGCAGAACCTAAAAACTATGGAGGGAAAAAATAATGGGAAAATTCAGAGACGGCGGCAAAAAAGAAGTGCCCGCAATTTCAACATCATCGCTTCCTGACGTGGTTTATATGCTGCTCTTCTTCTTCATGGTGTCAACCACAATGAAGGAAGTTGACTTGAAAGTCAATGTAAATGTCCCAATGGCCAGCGAAATCAAGAAACTTGAGAAGAAATCGTTGGTAAGCTACATCTACATTGGCAAGCCGAAAGACAAATTCGCTAAAGCATATGGTACCGAGCCTCGTATCCAGCTGAACGACCAATTCGCTGATGTTAAGGACATTGCCGACTACATTGAGTCGGAGCGTCAGCAAAAAGACGAAAAGGAAGTTCCGTTGATGACAACATCGTTGAAGGTTGACGAGGATGCCAAAATGGGTATCGTTACCGATGTGAAGCAAGAGTTAAGAAAAGTTAGTGCGTTGAAAATCAACTACTCTACCAAAAAGGGTACAAGGCGCTACTAATCGATTGACTTATAACGACAAAGGATGGCTGCCGCAAAGCAACCATCCTTTTTTTTGATTTAATCTGATGCTATGAAAAGAATCGCCATTGTTGGTTTGCTTGCTTTGTTGCTGCAAGGCTGCGGCGACTTTGTCGCACCCGAATTCGCAGGTGTCAACTCCATAAACATCACCGAAGTCAAGCTCAGCCAGATAACGGCCAGCGTCAATGTTAAAGTTTACAACCCGAACAAGCACAGCATAACCATAAAAACCGCCGACATCGATGTCGCCATGCGTGACATAAAGACAGGCAAACTGGTGGTTGACAAACCGATTAAAGTGGGCGCCAGAAGCCACGCCGACTGCGACTTCACCATAAAACTGAGCACCGCCGAGACTCTCAAAATAGGCATCTCGTCGGCAAAAGAATGGTTCCTAAGCAGCGGCAACATAAAACTGACAGGCGTCATCGACGGAAAATACGGCGTTTTCAAACGGAAAACCAAAATCGACACATCCGTCAAAATAGGCGACATTGTGCCAAAAACAAAACCGAAACAACACGATTTATAGTGCAAAGCCGATTGTGGCATTTTGCAAAATTCGATTATATTGCCGCCGCAAACAACACTGCAATGAGTAAGTACATATTGGTTCCGGTTGACTTCTCGTCGAGCTCCATAAACGCAATGGAGTATGCGGTGTTGTATGCCAACGCCCTCAAGTGCGACATAAGAATGATACACGTGAAACGCCGCAACGCCGATTATGACCCGTCAATCAACTACAACGACTACGACGAAGTGATAAAATCGGGCGCCATTGACAAGTTCAGGAAGATAATCAAGCACTTCAAGAACAAAATGAACGGCAACATCGATTATTGTGTCCGCGACGGCCGCGTGTTTACCGAGGTGTGCAATCAGGCCAAATACGGCGACGCTCTGATGATTGTCAGCGGCACAAACGGTGTGTCGGGATTTCAAGAGCTGTGGGCCGGCAGCAACGCCTTCCGCATTGTGAGCCACGCCACCTGCCCGGTAATTACCGTCAAATACAATTTTGTACCGAAAAACACACAGCGGATTGTTGTGCCTATCGACAACACCCCACGCACACGGCTTAAGATTCCGGTGGTGGCCAACATCGCCAAACAGTTCAATGCCGAAATGATGCTTGTCGATATGCGGACCGACAACAAAGTATCGTCGCAACGGAAAATGGAGGAGGCCATAAAGACCGTAGCCACCTATCTCGACCGGCATAATGTGAGATATAGCAAAGAGACTATACGGGTTAAGAAGACCAAAGTGGCAAGCACTCTTATCGACTATGCCATTGCCTATGACGCCGATTTGATTGCCGCAACCAGCGAGCGCCTTGACAACAAATGGCTGCCACTGTCGCGAATATCAAACCCGCAACAACTGGTGAACCACTCACCAATTCCTGTAATTACAATAAAAGTGGCCTGATTATTTGGCTACCGGATACAGCCAAGCGTTGCTGTATTTCTCCGACGCCCTAATGCGCCGCAACTCATGCAGGGCGAAGACCTTGTCGTCGAATGAGCCGAGCGTTACGCGGTAAAGATTGTCGGCATGGACAATGCCCGAGTCAAAACCGTCTTTCCGATATTTCTTCATATATGACTCAGCATTTGCCTTGTCT
This sequence comes from Salinivirgaceae bacterium, assembly GCA_017617355.1. Lineage (GTDB taxonomy): Bacteria > Bacteroidota > Bacteroidia > Bacteroidales > SZUA-534 > RUG13583. Next base: position 10,133 of record JAFZWI010000058.1, read on the forward strand.
TTGAAACTGCCTCCAATGATATAATATGTGCAATCGGTGTTCGACGCTTTATGCACCTCCACCTTTTGAGCCGGTGTCTCACTGTAGAACAACGCTCTGCGTTTATCAGTCGATTCTGTTATGGCATTGTCAACACTCGATTTTGGCACAGTGGCCGTAACCGTATCCTCAATTGGAATAACACTTGCCGACTGGCTGTCAGCATTCCGATAGATAGGAATAAGCGCTATCAGAACGGCAATAGGAACAAGAATGGCGGCATAACTTAAAATCTGACGCGAGCTAAGGTTTGGCATGTGACGGATATTATCGTTATTGATTATTGGTTCGTCGGATGTTTTATAACTAAGCGGCGGAAAACGGAACGAGAACATACCGTATGAGTCAGTGAGCAAATTCTCAGTAATTTCCGGATTGAAAACCAGCGCGTCACCTTCGCCATACTGAAACGAGCCTATGCCGTCAAACTTAACAACCTCGCCGCGTTCAAGTCTAATCCACACATCCTCAACGCTTTGTCTGACCATTTCTTTGGCTTCGGCATAGCTTACCGACAATTGCTGCGACAAATGGTTTATCAGCAAACCGTCGTTGTATGACAAATTGCTATTGAAAACCAACTTTTTAGACGGCGGAGTAAAAGTGTTGCTTGTGGCATCATGCTGCGCCTCCTGATAGTTGGCCACAAAGCCGCCGAATCCTGGCAGGATAACGCAATCGTTGATAAACAACAACCCTATGATATAGTCACTTAAGTCGAGCATCTTTTAATAAGCTTGAACAAAAATAAAATATATTTCAGAAACGTAGCAGTTATAGGCCACAAATGATTAAATTTGTAATAATTAATCACAAACTGATATGGCATTTTTCGGACTATTCGGCAGAAAAAGCGCCCCTACCATACCTTTAAGTGAGTTGGGGCTGACTTGCGACATGCACTCGCACCTAGTTCCTGCCCTTGATGACGGGTCCGATTCGACAGAAACCAGCTTATCGCTGATTACCGGCCTTAAAAACCTTGGATATAAGAAACTTATCATCACTCCGCATGTAATGACCGGTTTCTACAATAACGATGAAGAAAAAATTTCAAAAGGTTTCAATGCGCTAAAAAAAGAGGTTGAAAACCAACACATTGACATCGAATTGGGCGTTGGTGCCGAATATTACATCGACTACGATTTTATGCAGGATTTGAGCAAAAAGCCGATGCTCACACTTGGCGACAGCAAAATGCTGCTTTTCGAATGTTCGTTTGTGAATCAGCACAAGAATTTTGACGAGACGGTTTTTGAAATGCAGATTAACGGATACAAACCAGTGTTGGCTCACCCTGAGCGCTATCTGTACTGGCACGAAAATATAGAACACATGAAACTTCTGCACGACCGCGGAATAATGTTCCAACTGAACATGCTGTCGCTTGCCAAAGCCTATTCTCCGTCGGTAAACAAGGCTGCCAAAGAGTTGATAAATAACGATTTGGTTGATTTTATAGGAACGGATTTACACAATGCCAACCACCTGAATGTCATTGAGCACACAAAATTATCGGAGCGCACTTTTGAGAAGTTGAAAAACGCCACTCTGCTTAACAACACACTTTGATATGCAACTCCCAACAATAAAAAAGGCTGTCTCACGACAGCCTTTTTGTTTTGTCTATATTGCTTGTTTATAGAAACTTGTCGTAAAATTCGTTGTAAGCGTCAATATATGTTTCAGGCGATTGATACTCCAAGACAGGCTTGCCTGTCGATTTTGCATAATCCGCAACATTCTTGTTCACCTGCTTGCTACCAAAAATAACACCGTCGGAATAGTCAATTGCCAGATTCACAACATTTTCGTAGACCGGGTTCGTTATTTTGTCAACATCAGATTCCGAAATTGAATCACACGCCAATTTCTTCTTAAGTTGCTGATTAAGTGGTGTATCGAACTCATTGTCATAAACCGATGTTACAATCTTCGTATTGCTAAAAAGCGGATTGTCTTTGAATGTGCGTTTAACCAGAAGTGGAACAAACGATGTGAACCAACCATGGCAATGAATCACATCAGGCGACCAGCGCAGCTTCTGTACTGTCTCAAGAACGCCGCGAGCAAAGAACATCGCACGCTCGTCATTGTCGTCAAAAAAGACACCGTCGGCATTTTTCAAAACGGCTTTGCGCTGGAAATAATCTTCGTTATCAATAAAATAAATCTGCATCCTAGCCGACTGTATCGAAGCCACTTTAATAATCAGAGGGTGGTCAATATCATTGATTATGAGATTCATACCAGTAAGGCGTATTACCTCATGCAGTTGGTTGCGGCGCTCGTTGACACAGCCATACTTGGGCATAAAGGTCCTTATTTCCCGTCCTCTTTCTTGTATTCCTTGTGGTAGTTCTCGGCTGATTTTCGAAATCTCAGTCTCTGGCAAATATGGAGTTATTTCTTGCGAAACGAATAACACCTTTTTCTTTTCCATTCTATAATAAGTATGTGCAGTTTTAGGCCACAAAGGTAGTAAAAATATTGAGTGGTTGGAAGTTAATTTTTTGTAGTTTTTTAGTGCATCTTTTTGCAATGCATAAAAAAGGCCACCCATAGGGGCAGCCTTCTTAGTTAGATTGAGACTTATTATTACGCCTTATTCTCAACATCTGCATCGGGTGCGTTCTTCTTGATAGATTCAATTCCGTTCATACAGCCCGATTTTGCCTTATAGCCCTCTCCTGTTGCAATGATTTCGCCATTAGTGGCTTTCAGGCGGAAGCGGAACTCTCCGGCTTTGTCGGTATAGATTTCGAACTTCGGATTCTTTGCTGTTTGGAATCCGTCAACAGTCTGGTCCTCAATATTGGCAACCAAACAGTTTTTTTTGACACTCTCGATGCCGTTCTCGCAAGTTGCCAGCGATTTATAAACTTGTGAATCAGCAATGATTTCACCATTGCCTGCTTTTAACGAAAATTTGTAACCTCCATTAGAAGTTGCGCTAATTACGAATTTACCCATGATTTTAATTTTTTATTGGTTTAACTTTAACTATAGCGAAATAAAGGATTTATTGCCGAAAACAAAATTTTTGCGGCACTTTTTGGACATAAAAAAACTCCAAACATCTGTTTGGAGTTTTCTATGTTTTTTTTCGGTTCAAATCAGTTTGTGACAAGTGTCATAACACATACACCGCAACCTTCTTTGCCGTCTTTGAAATGCATTTTCAGGAAATAGGGTCCAGTTTTGCTGCAAATAAAATCGAAAGCCGGATACTCAGCTCCTGTCGAAGCGTTGATATTTGCAACAAGAACGCTCGATTCGTTAGCCAACTCAACAACAGTATGTCCGGGCTTTGTCTCATCGTTGCAGGTGAAAAAGCGGTAATGGCTACCCTTGTTAAGCATAATCGCAAATTTGCCTTCCGATATGCTTTTGCCCTTCATTGCTTCAGTAAAACGGATTCTGAAATGCTTGACATACTTTATTGTCGCACTTGTTTGCGAACATTTGTCAATAAAAGCCTGGTCGCACTGACCATAGCTATTGACAGCCCCCAAAAGGAGCATAATACAAATCGCGCACAATTTATGTATGGTTCTCATTTTATTTGTTTTTAGCTTCTTCTTCAAATGCGTCCAAATCAAGTTTGATTACAATTTTTCCGTAAGCAAAGCTAATCTTTTTTTTCAGTTTACCTAAATCAATCGGCGTAAGTCGTATTTTATAAATCGAAAATTCGTCTCGTTCGTATGGTTTAACGTTGCCTGCACTATCCAGCGAGTTGGGGTCGTAGAACAAAGGAATGTCGCCTTTCACAATCTCCTGACCGGCCTCAAGGTCACGCAAATCCTGTGGTGTGAGCATTATCAAGCCTCCTGTTTCGGGGTCGGTTTTCTCCTCCTGGTCTTTCGGTACATACAACTCTTTCTTCACAAATATTTTTATGAAGTTGCGGTACTTGTCATCGCGGAAGATGAAATACATATCGCCAACAGTGTATGCGTCAACACGATAGAGCTGCTGTTCGAGTTTTCGGCAACCTTTAGGGGTGGCCGAGCACGGAACTTCCTCTATCTCGCTTGTCTCAAGATTGATTTTCTTGAATTTGTTGCGGAACACATCGTAGTTGACATAAAAATACTGGCCGTCCTCGTCGAAGAAACTGTTGTAAAGCTCGCAGCGGTTGTCGTTCAGTTTGATTTTGTACTTCTCATCCCAAGTGTAGAGATTATATATGTACAAATAAACAAACGAGGCTTTTTCGCCGCGGAACGTAGCCACAAGGTAGTTCCCGTATTCATCGACGGCAAGTTCAAGCACCTCGCTGTGCTTGAAGTCGGGGCCTTTGATGCGGTGCTGGAACCTATATCCGGCTGGTATTTCAAAGGGCATTATGGAGCCTTGTGCAAATGTGAATTGGATGCAACCCAATATCAACGCTGAGAGTATTGCAAGTTTCTTCATAGTGTTCTTCTTTTTATATTTTTCAAATCAAATTTATATAAAAGACGTTTTTTAGCCGTTTTTCGTCTATTCAACCATGGTTTTATTACATGAGTTTCTTGAACAGTTCGGTGAACGATGTTTTTGCGTTGATAATATTTCTCAACTCACTTGCTGCCACACGCTCCTGCTCCATTGTGTCGCGTTCGCGAATAGTGACAGTGCCGTCTTCGAGCGTCTGATGGTCAACTGTGATACAGAACGGCGTACCGATGGCATCCTGACGGCGGTAACGCTTGCCGATAGAGTCTTTCTCATCGTACTGAACGTTGAAGTCGAACTTCAGGCTGTCGATAATCTCGCGAGCCTTCTCCGGCAGACCGTCCTTCTTGACGAGCGGCATAATGGCTGCCTTAACAGGTGCCAGCACTGCGGGCAATTTCAAAACCACGCGGGTGTCGTTGTCGCCCACAACCTCCTCGGTGTAAGCTCCGCAAAGAATGCTTAGGAACATACGGTCAACGCCAATTGATGTCTCGATGACGTACGGAACATAGTTTTCGTTCAGCTCGGGGTCGAAATACTGTATCTTCTTACCCGAATATTTCTGATGCTGTGAAAGGTCAAAATTGGTGCGAGAGTGGATACCCTCAACCTCCTTGAAGCCGAACGGCATGCGGAACTCGATGTCAGTTGCAGCGTTGGCGTAGTGAGCCAACTTGTCGTGGTCGTGATAGCGGTAGTTCTCGTCTCCCATACCAAGAGCCTTGTGCCAGTTGAGACGCACTTTCTTCCAGTGCTCGAACCATTTAAGCTCCTCGCCCGGACGAACAAAGAACTGCATCTCCATTTGCTCGAACTCGCGCATACGGAATATGAACTGACGAGCCACAATCTCGTTACGGAATGCCTTACCAATCTGTGCGATACCAAACGGAATCTTCATGCGGCCGGTCTTCTGCACGTTCAGGAAGTTAACGAAAATACCCTGAGCAGTCTCAGGACGAAGGAAAATCTTCATCGAGCCGTCGGCTGTTGAACCCATTTCGGTAGAGAACATCAAGTTGAACTGACGCACATCAGTCCAGTTTTTGGTACCGCTGATTGGGCAGACAATCTCCTCATCGATAATGATTTGACGAAGTTCTTCAAGATTGTTGTCGTTCATCGCTTTGGCGTAGCGTGCGTGCAGAGCATCGCGTTTTGCCTGATGCTCCTGGCAGTGAACGCTTGTGGCCAGAAATTTCTCTTTATCAAATGAATCGCCGAATTTCTTGGCAGCTTTTGCCACCTCTTTGGCGATTTTGTCGTCGTATTTTGCAATCTGCTCCTCAATCAGCACGTCAGCGCGATAGCGCTTCTTGCTGTCTTTATTGTCGATGAGCGGGTCGTTGAAGGCGTCGACGTGGCCTGAAGCCTTCCAAATGGTCGGGTGCATGAATATTGCCGAATCAATGCCGACAATGTTCTCGTTGAGTTTCACCATTGCATCCCACCAGTAGCGTTTGATGTTGTTTTTCAGTTCAACACCATTCTGACCGTAGTCGTAAACGGCGCCCAGTCCGTCATATATTTCGCTGCTCGGGAACACAAATCCGTACTCTTTGCAGTGAGCCACAATTTTCTTGAAAACGTCTTCTTGCTGTGCCATAATGCTATATGTGTTTTTTAACGGAGCTGCATGCTCAATTTAACATACAACCCATTGAGTTTAACATTTTAAAAGGTAAATTCAGGACTCCGCCCAAATTGAACGGCAAATGTAAAAACTATGCTGAATTACACCAATAATAATAGGGCTTTTATTTCACCACCTCGACGGCCTCGTTCGGCCACACATACCACAGATAGCCACTGACATGCTTGTCGGTCAGTTGTCGCAAGGCCTCAACGTAGGTGCGCACCTGCTGATTATATGCAGGACTGTGCGTGCCGGTGAATTTATAGTCGATGACAACCATTTCGGTGTCCGACTCCATTATGCGGTCAGGGCGCTTGATTTCGCCATTGGCCAGCATCAGCGACTGCTCGGTAAGCACTTTCCATTGATGACTAAACCAATCGGCACGTTTGCTTATCAAGGCCGATATTACTCTCTCATAATCAGCATATTCTGATTCGGCAATCAGGCCTTCGGCAATGGCTGTCCGCACAGCAGTTTCAACATCGTCGGCATATTTTATACCCTCAAAAATGCTGTGATACATCCGGCCTTGGTTTATATGCTTCTGAACATCGAACTCGTCGCCTGAAAAGAAATCTTTTGAGTGGCAACGTATGTCAATAGAAGCTTCGTTTTCAGCGGGTTGAAAATCGACTATTGGCGTCGTTTCTTCTTTCTTCCATTCCGATTTGAACTGTTCTGGACGACCAATTGTTATCTGGTTGTTGTCGCGGTCGAAACAAATGCCGCACGCTGCCGCCGATGCTTCGTACCGCTCTTCTTCAAAAATCCAAGCCAGCAAGTTCTCCACCAAAGGTGTCTTTCCTTTATCTTTCTTCTCAGATAAGACATTCTTTGTTAAAACCCGCATATCGTTTACGGCCCGCGTGAAAGCCACATACAAAAGATTCAGATTATCAATGTCGTTCATGAATAAATCGTTGAAATACTGCTCTCTAAATATGGTTTCCGCAAGTGCTATAGTTTTCTTCACAGGAATAATCGGAATATCGCTAAATGGTTTTATATCTGTCTTGAACCATTTAATTACTTCCCGGGTTCCTTTTGTCTCTTCAGCGGGATAGCACGAATAAGGCAACAGTACAGCCTTGAACTGCAGTCCTTTGGCTTTGTGAATGGTCATTATCCTAATGGCATTCTGGTCGTCGTTCATGCTTATGGTGCGATTGCACCCGTGCTCGCTCCACTCGCTTATGAACAGTTGCAGATTGGAGCCATTACGTTCGTTGAATCCCTGCACCAAATCCTCAAACTCGTTGATAAACGGCATGTCGCTTGGACTTACTTGGTGAGCAAGACCAAAAAAAATCTTAATCAGACGATTGCTCAACTGCACTAAATCGAGCTGTTTGTACGATTCTTTCAAATCGGCGAAAGCCTTGGGCAACAGCTCCCAAACCGACTGGTCGCTGCTCTCAAGGTCAATGCTTGGTACTTTTTCGGCAGCAGCTGCCAGTCCCTCTTTGTATGCAAAATAGAGCCACACAAGCTTGGCGCGCGCATGCGTCGTTTCCGGAGCGACCAAAAACTCAATGGCTGCCATTAACAATCTTATTGCCTGATTGTTTCCAAGAACTATAGTCTCGTTCGACATAAACCTGTAGCGGTCAGGAGTATCCGATTCGGCCTGAGCCGCCTCGAGATAATGCACAATATTTTTCCCTTCAGAATTCCACCTTACCAAAACCGCAATGTCGCCCGGCTGGTAGCCAAGTTCCGAAAGCTGGTCAATCTGCTTTTTCACCCATTGACCGGCCAATTCATGGTAATGGTCGCTGTTTTCAAAATCTTCTTTATCAATCAAATCGACCGACACAAAGCCTCCCGAACCTTTTTTGTGCTCAGGAACCAACTGGCTGGCCTGACCATAAGTGCGCACAAACGACTCTTTCATCGAATCAGTAAATTCGCCAGCAATTATCCCGCTGTCGACATACCGGCCATATTCAGCCAGAACTGTATCGAAGAACCAGTTGTTGAATTTTATCACATTCTCGCGGCTGCGATAGTTGTATTCCAGATTCTGTATGTTGCTGTCAGGGAGCCGGAACTGCTCCTGCACCGTCTTGTCAAGAAGATTCCAGTTGCCGCCGCGCCAACGGTAAATGGCCTGTTTCACATCGCCAACAATAAGCGACATGTTGCCCTCCGACTCAGCATTTCGTATAAGTGGAAGGAAATTTTCCCAATTGAGCTCCGATGTGTCCTGAAACTCGTCTATCATAAAATGGTTAAGCTGACAGCCCGCCTTCTCGTAGATGAATGGTGCATCGCTGTCACCAATCATATCGTGAAGGAACGGCATGGCCGAACGCAAAAGGAACAGGTTCTGGTCGTCGCAAATCTGCTTCTGACGTTGGGCAACCCGCTCGACAAGCGCATAGCGGTTTATGTTCTCTAGAATTATTTTGGCGGTTTTGTAATTGCGTATTTCCTCGCCGGTCACCAACTCACTTAACTGCAGTAATATGTCGTGCAGCCCTGCCGCAACAATCTTCTGCTGACTGTCATGGTCTTTCGACAATCCCTCGGCACCTTCGTCAATGCCTTTTTGCACATAGATGTTTATGCCAGGAATCTTGTCATCATTCTTTCCAAAATCGGCGCATTTCCCGAAAAAAGCACCGGCGCCAATGCCTTTGTAGTAAAAATCATCATTTGTCAAGCCGAAATTTCGCATCTGCCCGACAGCTTTTCCGCCAAGCTCGTTCAACTTTTTCTTAAATCCAGCAATAATGCCGTTCATCACTTCCTTGTAATCGGCTATTTTTTTCAAATGGTGGGCATCCGCGTCTTCCTCGTTGTTTTTCAAATTGATAACATCGAAAGCCATATCAGCGAATTTCGAAATTGACTCCTGCACGTTCCACTTTTTGCCATTCTCAATATTTTCGTTGATACCGTCCATAATCCACGACTGCTCATCGCTGTCGCTGCCGTAGTCTTCCATAAGCCGTGCCACAGCATCCTCAACCACCCTTTTTGAATCGAGCTCGACAGTAAAGCCATTGTTAAGCCCCATTTCGTAGGTGAACGATTTTATTATATGCTGGAAGAAGCTATCTATTGTGCTGATTCTAAAATAGCTGTATTGGTTAAGTATACTTTTCAGTAATTTCTTCGCCTTATCTTGCAGCGTGCTTTTGCTGTACTTATATAGCTGGCAAAGCTCCTCCTCATAATCCGATTTGTTGCCTTGCGCAAGGTCGTGGATTGCCTGCAAAATGCGGCTGCGCATCTCAGCCGTAGCCTTGTTTGTGAACGTTACAGCCAAAACATTACGGAAACTTACTCCGGGATTGAAGATAAGTTTCAGATACTCGCCTGTCAGTTTGTGGGTTTTACCGGAACCTGCTGACGCTTTGCATATTACAAGCGGACTGCTCATCTTCTATCAGGCGTTTAGAATCTTGAAAACCATTTCGCGGAGCAGCTCGGCGCCGTCTATCGAAGGTGAGTCGATACCTTTCGAGTAAGCGTCATACTCACGTAAAATACTGATTATATGCGGGCATTTGTCGCCGCTGAAGTTGCGGGCGGCAACAATATACTCGTTTGCGAAAAATGGAGGAACACCTATGGCCACCGCCACATTCTGCGGCGTTTTACTAGGCAGACTGTTGGTAATCATCACCTTGGTGAAATAGCCGTACAAACTTGCCACAACCGGAATAATGCTGAATTTTGCCATTGCGCCCATTTGTTTGGCTATCAAGGCCGAGCGATAGACATCGCGCATTCCTATCGCCTTTTGTAACTCAAACACGTTGAAATCCTTGCTTATGCCTACATGCCGCTCAATGTCATCGAGGGTTATCTTTCCACCGGGCGCAACGTTGGCTTTCAGCTTGTCGAGCTCGGTAACGATATTCGACAGCTTGGCGCCCATGTTAGCAGCCATAAGCTCAGCCGCCTTAGGGTCGATAGTCAGGTTCTGGTCTTTCAAATAATCGATTATCCACGCGCCCACCTTCTCCTCTTTCAACGGCTCCGACACAAAATATTCGGTCTTTTGCGACACTGTTTTCGCAAATTTGCGGCGCGAGTCAAGTTTTCCGCCTTTCATGCAGATAACCAGTACTGTCAACGGCTGCGGGTGCTCAATGTAAGAAGCCAACATTGCGGCTTTCTCCTCAGGCGAGCCGTCCATGCCGTCAACCTCCTGCGCCTCTTTGACAATAACCAGCGTGTATTCCGACATCATCGGGTAGCGCTTGGCGGCATCTATTATCTGCGACATCTGGACATCGGCACCATACATAACGGTCTGATTGAAAGCCTTTTCTTCCTCTTTTAGAAGATTTTTTTCAATATAGTCACTGATAGAATCGATATAGTAAGACTCCTCGCCGGACAGAAAATAAACCGGCTTGAACTGCCGCTTTTGCAAATCGGCCATTATCTGAGTGTATGTTGCCATTGTTCTGCTTTTTGTGCAGGCCAAAGATAAGAAATTAGGCGGCATGCCATTTTGTTTGGTAGGGTATTATTTTCTGAAATTGTCATATTATAAACAAAACTTTCTGCTTTTGCTTAACCGCATGAATCATAGTATTTGTGCGGTTGTTTTTTGCCTATGCGCCACAAAATGCCTATTTTTGACTTATGGAAAAATTGAACCTTCCCGACTATTCGGCCGACATACGCATCAGCCAGAAACAGGTTTTCGACCCGCTACGCCGGAAATATGTGGCGCTGACACCCGAAGAATGGGTGCGGCAGAATATCATCAAGCATTTGATAGCCCTAGGGTTCCCCGAAGGTTTGATTTCCGTTGAGCAACCCATAACATACAACGGACTGCAAAAACGTTGCGACATTGTTGTATACAACCGACAGGCGCAGCCGCGTATGATAGTGGAATGCAAAGCTCCGCAAGTAGGCATAACGCAAAAAGTTTTCGACCAAATTGCCGTCTACAATCTGCGGCTAAATGTTGAGTATCTGTTGGTTACAAACGGACTGCAACATTTCTGCTGCCACATCAATTCTGAAAACAAACAAGTTGAATTCTTGCCCGGTTTGCCCAATGCCAATGTGGTGATTGGCTGAGTTTACAAATCGAAAAACTCGTAGAAATTACCGTTACGCGGAATAAGTAGCGTTTGTAACCCGACTTGCCGTGCGGCATCGGCATTACGCTGCGTATCTTCGATAAATAATGTCTGCGCTGGGTTAAGGCGTTGTTCGTCAATCACTTTCTGGAAAATCTCAAGCGACGGCTTCAACAAACCCATTTCGTGCGACAGATAAACATGGTCGAACAACTGATAAAAAGTCACACCATATTCAGCTATCAGTTTATTGTGGAAATGCTCGAAATGCGACTCGTTGGTGTTGCTAAGCATCAACAACTTATGCGTGCTGCGAAGCCTCTTAATCCACTCAATACGCGGCTTTTGATAGGCAAGCAACATAGCGTTCCACGCATTCAAAATCTCCTCTTCGGAATAATTTGTGCCTCCAATCTGATTGATTTTGGCTATAAACTCGCCACGAGTCATTCTCCCCGACTCGTATAACTGCGGCACCTGCTCCTCTTCGAGCTTGCGAGCGTTTTTCAACCCCAGCATTACGGCAAACTTCTGCCGCGACAAATCGGGATTGATATCAAGTATCACCCCACCAAAGTCGAAGATAATTGTATCGTAATCAGACAGTTTAATCATTCGAGGCATCTAACAGATTGGGGGCAAAAAGGCTCTTCTCTTTTTTCAAATCACCCTGGCCGAATTGCTGTATTAATTGTATCTGCCTTATTCCCTTGATGTTGGAAAACATAGCCTGCAAGTCGGTTTCGCCTTCGCCCTCAATGCGCAGCCAGAAATCAATCTGCCGCATAGTGGCGGCTAACGCGCCTTTCGAACCCTTGTTCTGAATAAGCGAATAGCGCAGGCCGGCCGCCTCATCAACATAGCTGAACACAAAAAACGGCTGAATCTCCTTCCGCTCCTGATGCAGCAGCTCAATTTGGGGAGCTTCGGTCAAGTTCCAGCCAAGTTGCTGATTGATAAGCCACGATAACCTATAAAGCGGCTCCGATGATACTATTGCGAACAACGATATTTCCATTATCGGCCAAGGTTTTGTGTTACAAAAATAATCAATTCAGCTTTTTGAGTATCAGCCGGGCAGCATCTTGTTCGGCCTCTTTTTTTGTACTGCCATAGCCCATAGCAACCTCAGTGCCAACAACCACCTCCGATGAGAACTGAGGCGGATAGGCGCGTTCGTCAACGGCCGTAGTATTGAAAACCACCTCAGACTTGTTGCGTTGCGACCATTCGAGCAACTGGCTTTTATAATTTGTCTCAGTTTTCAGCACGGTGTCGATATCGATATATTTGTTAATCAGTTGATTGACCACAAATTTACGTGTTGCCCGATAGCCTTGGTCAAGATAAAGGGCGCCAATCATAGCCTCAAAAGCATCCTCCAAAATATTCTTGTTGGTGTCGAAATGGTTCGCATGCGAGATTATCAACGTGTTGATATCCAATGCCGTAGCCAGATGTGCCAGCGACTCACCGTTCACAATCTTCGAGCGCGTCTGACTGAGAAATCCTTCAGGTTTGTCGGGGAAGTTCCGGTAAAGATACTCGGCCACAATGGCATCAAGTATGGCGTCGCCTAAAAACTCAAGCCGCTCGTTGTTGATGTGTGAGCCGTCGGGCATACGGAGCGAGGCAGAACTATGTGTAAACGCCAGTTTGTAGAGCTTAACGTTTTTCGGATAGAGACGCGTGATACGGTGCAAGTTGTCGAAAAACGCCTTGTCGCCACTGAACAAACGCCTTACGTAAAACGATAAGATGTTGAATTTCAAAACTGTCGGTTAGATTTTCTTGAAGATGACAGAAGCGTTGTGTCCGCCAAAGCCAAATGTATTGCTCAATGCGGCTCTCACTTCGCGTTTCTGCGCCTTGTGCAGAGTGAGGTTCAGACGCGAGTCAATCTGCGGGTCCCACTCGCGGTGGTTGATAGTCGGCGGAATAATTCCGTCAACAATCGACATGATGCTGAATGTGGCCTCCATAGCTCCGGCAGCACCAAGCATGTGGCCTGTCATCGATTTTGTCGAGCTGATGTTGATTTTGTATGCATCGTCACCAAAAACCTTCTGAATTGCAATTAGTTCCGGAATGTCACCCACAGGCGTTGATGTTCCGTGAACATTGACATAATCGACCTCTGAAGGTTGCATGCCGGCGTCTTTGAATGCCCGCTGCATGCATAATATAGCGCCCAAGCCCTCTGGATGAGTGGCTGTAATGTGGTGAGCATCGGCCGATACGCCGCCTCCTACCATTTCGGCATAGATTTTTGCCCCACGTTTTACGGCATGCTCATACTCCTCAAGCACAATAGAAGCGCCGCCCTCGCCCATTACAAATCCATCACGTGTCTTGCAGAACGGACGTGAGGCAGTTTTGTATTCAGCGTTGTTGGTCGACAGTGCCTGCATTGAGTTGAAACCTCCCATGCCCGGAGGGTTAATGGTCATTTCCGAGCCGCCCGACACAATTGCGACAGCCTTGCCCAAACGGATGTAGTTGAACGCGTCAATCAAAGCGTTTGTTGAAGAGGCGCAAGCTGAAACGGTGCCGAAATTAGGACCGCGGAAACCATATTTGATTGAGATTTGACCGGCTGCGATGTCGCCAATCATTTTTGGGATGAAGAAGGGGTTGAAACGTGGAATCTGACCGCCTTCTGAATAGCTCATCACTTCATCGTAGAGAGTGGTGATGCCGCCAATACCGGAGCCCCAAATAACTCCTATCTCGTCTTTATCGACATTCTCCGGAAAATTGGCGTCTTTTACAGCCTCGTCGGCTGCAATCATTGCAAACTGTGCAAATAAGTCGAGCTTGCGTGCCTCTTTTCTGTCGAAATAGTCGTTCGGATTGTAGTTTTTTACTTCACAAGCAAATTGAGTTTTAAATTTTGATGCATCAAAACGTGTTATCAAATCAGAGCCGCTGACACCATTTTTTGCATTTTCCCAAGTTTCTGCAAGATTGTGCCCCAAGGGATTAATGGTGCCTAACCCTGTTACTACAACACGCTTCAATTCCATATTCAAAATTTAAAACTCAACTGCGGATTTATTTATTTCATGTTCTTCTCGATGTGTGCGATAGCGTCACCTACTGTAGAGATTTTGTCAGCCAAATCATCAGGGATTTGTACGTTGAATTCTTTCTCGAATTCCATAATCAACTCAACAGTGTCGAGAGAATCAGCACCCAGGTCGTTAGTGAAACTTGCTTCCGGGGTAACTTCGCTTTCGTCAACACCCAATTTGTCAACAATTATTGCTTTTACTCTTGCTGCAACGTCAGACATAATTTTACTTTTTTAGTTAGAAATTTAATATAGAAAGACTCTTTTCTTTCTTGAGGTACCGAGCGGATTCGAACCGCTGTAACAGGTTTTGCAGACCTGCACCTAAGCCTCTCGGTCACGGTACCATTTTTTTGCGCTGCAAATTTATACAAATTTTTTATTTGCAAATATTTCGATTTACAAAATTCATCCGCTTGATTATCAATTAAATACGCGCTCGACAATTACGCTCGAAGCGCCCACTTTTCCACCCAATGGCGGATTCATTTTCGAAATCTTTATTCGCGCCGACTTTATTCCCTTCATTTTTTCGCCCAAAGCGGAAAGTATACGGCCGGCAACATTTTCCAATAAGTGCGACTTGATGTTCATCTGCTCGCTCACAATCTGATAAGCGGTCTGGTAATTGGCGGCATCGGCAATGTTGTCGGTTGCGGCGGCAAGGCAGCAATCCACTGTCATCGACAATGTGACTTTGAATTTGTTGCCTACCACCTGCTCCTCTTTGAAGCAACCATGGTAAGCGTAAAATTCCATATCCTCCAACTCAATAACACCAGTCATAAGAACCTTGGTTTTCAAAAAACACACCTCTCCTAACAAAATTCATACCAAAAATTCCAGGGAAGGATTTTTCAAAAAGAATTTACACCATATAATAATAGGTGACTAGAAAACGTTTCGGATGTTTTCGTTTTCTATCGGCTTGAAACCCTGCTACTTCGGATTCTGTTTCCGGATTACTTTTTTTCAGAGTCTTTTCCTTCGCCTTTTTTCTCCTCGTCAGCGTCAAGCAACGAAAGCATATCGCAGCGCTGCAGTTGGTTGTACCATGCAAGCACCTTTTTTATATGCGACACATAGACGCGGTCACGGTCATAGTCAGGCATGATGTCGGAAAAGAACTTTTTAAGGGTCTCGTTGTCGGCTGTTTTCGGGTCGATTGACTGCTTACCCGACTCCTTTTTGCGGATGCTCTTGAACACTTCGACCAGAGGAACTTCCTCGCCGTCGCTCTTGAAAATGGCTATGTCGTGCAGCGAGCTGACCTTAGCCGACGAGTAAGCCGGCATGCGTTTTTTACTCTCGATATCTTCAACAATGATTCCGTTTTTTGTGCTCGAAATCAGTTTAAAAAGGCCCGTGTAGCCTGATATTGATAGAATTTCTTTCATTGTATTCTGTTTTTAATTACGCCGCAAATATAATGTTTATCCGTTCACTTTTGGGCATAAAAAAAGGAGTTCATCTTTCGATTCTCCCGTCAGTCGGCAGAGTGCGAACCCCATTGGTTCGCCTCTATTTCATTTTTTCTGGGTTTGCGCTCCGGACTATTCTTTGATATATCCGAAGTGATAGTCGTCGCCGTCGATGTCAACCAGAACAGTGTACTCGCCTGCATCTACCTTGCTGAACTCGAAGTTCTTGTGCACCTCGTTTTCCTCAACCGAAGAGTAGAGCACCTCACCTTTCGAGTCAAGAACCTTGACAAACACCTTCTTACCTTGTTCGTTAGGCAGCTCGATGATTGCATGTGTGCCGTTCGCCTTGAAAATAGGGTCGACTGTAACACGTCCGCTGTAGCGCAACTCGCCTTCTTTGATTGTGAACGCGCGCTCCATGCGTTTTCCGTTCTTTTTGGCCACAACCTTATAGGCGCCGTCTTCAAGGTTGATGAAGTCGAACACGCGGGCTGTCTTGCCAATTGCGCGGACATACTCATTGTAAAGAACCTCTTTGCCGTCTTTTGTTTCAATGCTGAGCGAGTAGTTGCCGACCTCATGCGAAGTGTAAACCACTGCCGCACGTGTGCAAGTCAGGTAACGGAACGACAGGCTGTCCTCTATCTTCAGTCCTTTCACATTGTCGCTGTCCTTGCTTTTTGCCGACAAGAACAATGGCAGTAAAATAAATGCAGCTGTAAGCAGGCTGACCAAAACTGCGAAGATGTCTGACTTCATCAGACGGTCTTCATTAATGTTTAAAAGTTTCATCTTTTAGTCTTTTAAATGTTCTTTTTATTCTTTTTTCCACGACAAAAGTATGTTGTACTTTTTTCTGGTTGTACCGACAATTTTTAATGCAACGTTTGCATAAAATCTGATTTGTTGCAAAGTATGCAAAAATCAATATTGATTTACAACTATTTACAGCTATGCAAACGATATGCATAAATTCCGCCATTTTTCTTCAAAAAAGGCTCAAATTAAGTTATAGTGCGGAGTTTAGGGCGCTATTTAAAACGTTTGCATTGCCATGCAAAATTGCACAAAACGCGGATTTTTGACATTTTTCAATGCAAAAAAGCGGACATTATTGCATAAAACGATGTTGTTTATGCAAATTTGCATTGAAAAACCGACCGTTTACTACTGATTTATATCCCTGTCGCGGAAGCCGAGGAAATACAATATTGAATCGAGGCCACCGGCCGAAATTGCATGCTGCGCCGACTCTTTCACCTTGGGTTTGGCATGGAAGGCGATACCCAGGCCGGCAAGCTGCAACATCGGAAGGTCGTTGGCTCCGTCGCCAACGGCTATAACCTGCTCAAGATGAATATCTTCTTTGAAAGCCAGCAACTTAAGCAGTTCGGCTTTGCGCGCTCCGTCGACAATGTCACCAACATTGCGTCCGGTAAGTTTGCCGTTTTCTATCTCAAGCTCGTTTGCGAAAACATAGTCGATATCGAGTTTGTTTTTCAGATAGTTGCCGAAATATGAGAATCCGCCGGAGAGTATCGCTGTGCGGTAGCCGTAGCGTTTGAGCGTCTTGAACAGTCGAGCCGCACCTTCGGTAATTGGTAAATTCTCAGCTATTTCTTTCATTACGCTCTCGTCAAGTCCTTTTAATAACGATATGCGTTTCAGAAAACTTTGGCGGAAATCAATCTCGCCACGCATGGCCGAAGCTGTAATGGCACTGACCTGCTCGCCAACACCGGCGCGGCGTGCAAGCTCATCTATCACTTCAGTTTGAATAAGCGTCGAGTCCATGTCGAAACAAATCAAGCGGCGGTTGCGGCGGAACACATTGTCCTCCTGAATAGCAATGTCGAGGTCGCACTCACCCGAAATGAGCATGAAATCGGATTTCATCTTCTGCAAGTCGTGCGGATTTCCACGCACCGAGAACTCCACCACCGCCTGCGCCTGCGTGTTGGGTTCCTCAACCGGCACACGGCCCGATAAACGGCTGATATTGTCGATGTTAAGTCCTTGCTCGGCTATCACGGCAGTAACTTTGGCCACATGCGCCGCGCTCAGCTTATGCGATATGAGTGTCACAATGTAGCGCGCCTTTCCCTGATGCGCCACCCACTCGGAATATTGGTCAACAGGAATAGGCTTGAAACGCACCTGAACACCAAGTTCGTAGGCCTTGAACAAAATGTCTTTCAGAATTGGCGACGAACCGGCCTCCTCAGGCACCTCGAACAGGATTCCGAGATTCAAATCATCGTGGATGACAGACTGTCCTATATCGAGAATATTGACATCGTATTGCATCAAAATGTTTGTCAATGAGGCGGTTTGCCCGGGTTTGTCGGGACCGTTGACGTTCAGAAGGATAATCTCTTTCGATTTCATAATCAATATTTTATCGGACAGTTACGTGAATACATTTTGTCTGCGACTCGAGCAGAACGTAGCACCGGCCTTCGTCCTGCATCTCGAGCAGAGTGCGGAGCAGCAGGTTGCGCAAGCGGTACGAGTATATAGGCTCCGTCTCACCTTTCGGATAGAAGCAGGTCTGCGCTATATCAAAAGTTGTGGCAAAATAGTGCGACGACTTGTTCTGCGTGGCATTGACGTTGTTTTTGCGCAAGTCGTGTTGGTCGGCCTCAGTCCGCAGAATAGACGACAATTGGAATCTATATTCCTTAACATCAATCTCTTTCAACGATTTAAAAAAGCGGCGGCCAAGCTCGTCGAGGAAGTCGCTGGCTTCTTTTTTAAGAAACGGCATCGAATTGGTGAGCATCGGAATCTCGTAGTATTTGCAGTCGTGCAGCTCACGCAGATTATATTTCACAATATAGCCATATTTGTCGTTGAGAAGCTCCTGATGACTTTTGAACGGACGGTCGAGGCCTTTTAGCCGGGCCGATTCAAGGTGATACTCGTTGCTGTAGCGGCGCAGCGCACGCAGCTCAAGCACCGACAGTTCGGGCACCTGCACCTCGTCAATCGTCTTGCGCTTGTGGAAAGCCGACGGCAATTCGCACACTGCCACAATTATCAGCAGAGGTACGGCTATCAGCGGTAACACTCTCCTCCACACTATGCGGCGCTTGCCTTTTTTCTTTGTTCCAGACATCAAGTTTCTGCTGTTTTACGAAAAAGCAAATATAATAAGGTGCGGATGAAAAATTCCAAGTTCGTTTTTTTTCTTCGATTTTCGGACTGAAAGATTATTTCGGGCGCGCAACTGCTGTCAGTCAGCGCTTTGCGGACTGATGCTACTTTTGTAGCTGCGGTAGCGGTACATCACAATGGCCGATGTGTAGGTTATGAAGAGCTGTATAACCACCGACAGCACTCCAAAAACGTCAATCATCAGCATTAAGTGCAGCTTGCTGAACCGTATGCCGAACACATCGTACAGATAATTCAGAATGTTGACCGAATCCTGCCATATCAACCAGACGAAGATAAGCTCAGACAACAACAGAATTGTTGCCGCCATTATGGTTACGGCCCACAGATTGCGGCGCAAACGCGCACGGCTCATAACCGAATCGACATAACGGAGCGAGAAATAGTTGCCGGCCAATATGCCCAGCAGAAAATTAGACACCGGCACTCCTTGCATCAATCCTAACATTATGAGTGACAAGAAAATATAGACTAGTATGAGCACTCGTTTGCGCACTGTGTAAAACGGATTCGGGACTATCAGCACCCAGACAATCAACACACCCAAAGCGCCGCCGCAACAACCTATCGCCACGGCTGCAAGTCTACCGACAAAGAATGATGCTAACTCGCTAAAAATGAAAAACATGACAACGGGGATAGGCATCTTATAGAATACCAAACTGAAAAGATTTTTGTAATAGCAGACCACGTCGATTATGATTCCAATGACAGCTCCCAATATGGCTGAATAAAGCGGATTGCCCGTCTCTGCCACCAAAAGCGAGTAGTACCAGCCTGTGAACGCGCCCGCAACCGGCATCACCAGAGCCAGAAGCGTTATCTGTATCCACAGTTTCAACCCTATTTTCTTTTCTTGTGTCAGCATTCTGCGAAAATAGTATTCTGCAGAAAACAACGTCGGGCAACCGCTCAAAAATATATCTTTGGCAAAAAAATAATTGTCATGTCAATAGGTATGTTCGTAGCGCTGATAGCTATCGGAGTGATAGCCGGCGCAATATCAGGTATTTTGGGAATTGGCGGCGGAATAATAATGGTTCCGGCCATGGTTTATCTTCTGGGATTCACTCAGCAACAGTCGGTGGCCACAAGCCTTGCCATAATGCTGCCGCCGGTGAGCATCTTCGCCGTAATCAACTACTACAAGGCTGGTTTTGTCGATGTCAAGGCCGCACTTATTATAATGTGCGCGTTTATGATTGGCAGCTACATCTCGTCGAAAATAGCAATTGGCTTGCCCGAGCAATTCGTGAAAAAATGCTTTGCGGTTTTGCTTTTCGCTGTCGGCATCAAGATGATGTTTTTCGATAAATGACTTAACATCCATTTGACTAAAACTGTTACCGAACCAGCAGCCCGTATTGCATAGCAATATGCTAAAACCGTGGTTTGAAAAATGGTTTATATTTGCGCGTTTTTTCGAGAAATCAATGTAAAACAAAAAATATGAGCGGTAAATTTCCTGAACACAAGCAATTGGACTTGTCACAAATCAATAAGGACATCCTTGCCGAATGGAACAGCGAGAACACATTCCAAAAAAGTATCGACACACGTGCCGGACA
>JAFZWI010000059.1 GCA_017617355.1 Salinivirgaceae bacterium
GTTATGGTTGTGTTGTTTGAAGCATATATATAAGCATCAGGACGTGCTGTAATTGTATTAAAACTTATGTCATATTCGGTATGTATTTCTGTGCCGGATGCATTTTCAAACCGAGTGCGCCCTAACACAGAAATGTCTCCACAAGTGTAATGTGTGCCTTTGACTCCGCCATTGCGGAAAAATAATCCTCTATAATTTCCTTTAATTATATATTGTGCAGTGGGAGCATAGTATATATATTCATCATTTGCTTCAATTCTTCCATTGCCACATTCTGTAATACCATTGAAATATATTTTATTACCATTGCTGTTAAACAAACCATCAGTTTTAAAATTTCCATTCACAGTAACAGTTCCGCTCGCTAGAAAATTTCCAGAAGAAAGGTTAAGGTTATTGTAAGTATATGCGCCTACAGCTTGTGAAGTAGTTGTACTAGTGTTTGTATAATTAACTGTACCAACCATTGGATCCCCTCCGCCACCACTTGCGTTTGAAAATCCGCCTCCTGATATGGCCCCTGCTATATTTAGTACGCCATCATCTTCAAACCGGAAATAATTTCTTCTACTATCAGTACTATTCATTATGATATTACCCTCAATTGTGACAGTACTATTCCCCCTAATATAAATATAGCAATCTCTAGAAGCACCAGTGGTAGAAGCCATAATTACGTTGCCTTTCACAATTAATGTTCCGGATTGGATATCTATATATTTATTTGTATTGCGATACTGTGGCTCACCTATGGTCAAATTCCCATTAATAGTGAGAGTCGCCCCATTTCTAATGGTAATATATGAATCGTAGTAGCCTTCTCTAATTGTAACGTTATTAACGGTAGTATTTGTTGAAATTGTTCTACTGTCATCGTCATAAATTGTCAAGTTACCTTGTGCAAAAACATTAGCATTTGCAACTAT
Source organism: Salinivirgaceae bacterium (assembly GCA_017617355.1). Classification (GTDB taxonomy): domain Bacteria; phylum Bacteroidota; class Bacteroidia; order Bacteroidales; family SZUA-534; genus RUG13583. Next base: position 927 of record JAFZWI010000059.1, read on the forward strand.
CATAAGTGTTAATACACTAACAAAACACTTTATTCCCCTAACACATATATTATGCCCAATTGCCGTTCGCAAAACACAAGAAGCAGCTGTGGTAACTCCACTAATCTCCGATTTTAAACCTGAAATTTTCATAACTATTTCCCCAAAATATGAACGCGGTGAACTTACTAATTATCTATCAATTACCGATATACGCAAAAACGTTTTTTTTGTTGCAAAAGGCGTTCAGGGGTTGTTCTGTGTAATAACAAAATGCGAAGCGTTGTAAATTGATGGAATTCAGCCGATTGTCTAAATAATTTATGATTATTTCCTTTTACCTTTTTCAGGAAAAGTATATTACATTTTTGCGACGTGCACATTGCGCCAATGAGGGCGCGCTCATTCGCACAAAACTTTCAAGATTCATAGTATCAATCAGGCCATTCAACAATAAAAATCCATATCTTGCCCCTACAAAACTTATAACTTTTAAACTCATAACTTAAAACTTCCAATGTCCGAAGATTTTCTTCATTTCCTTTGGAAAAACGGGCTGTACTCAATGCCGCTCACCGAGTGCTATTCGGGCAGTGCGGTTGAGGTGCTGAACCCCGGTTTGCACAATCGCGACCAAGGTCCCGATTTTTTTAACGCCCGTGTTCGCATTGGCGATACCGTTTGGGCAGGAAATGTTGAGATTCATTTGCGCTCGTCAGATTGGCTGCGGCATCGCCACCACACCGACGACCATTATAACAATGTGATTCTGCACGTTGTGGGCCAGAACGATACTGAAATCCGTGACCATTTGGGCAATCTTATTCCCGCCGTCGAGATACGCTGCCCCGACGATATGATTGAGCGATACCAGTTCCTGATGACCACCGACCGTTGGCTGCCGTGCCAGTCGTATATTGCTGATATCGATCCGTTTGTGATGCAGCAGTGGTACGAGTCGCTAGCCGTTGAGCGGCTTGAGTGCAAGACGGCCACCATTGCTGAAAACCTGCGGTTCACGCAAAACAATTGGGAAGAGGCATTTTATTACACGGTGGCACAATCGTTTGGCTTCAAGACAAATTCGCAGCCGTTCCTGATGCTTGCACAATCGCTGCCGCTTAACGTTATTGCCCACCATAAGAACAGTCTTACGCAGGTTGAAGCGTTGCTTTTCGGTCAAGCCGGATTGTTGCCCGCTGAACCCACCGACGATTATACGCAGTTGCTTGTGCGCGAGTATAATCATCTGAAAGCCAAATACAAGTTAGAGCCTATTGAGAGCCACGTCTGGAAGTTCGCTCGGATGCGCCCAGGCAATCTGCCGACAGTCCGCATAGCACAGTTGGCGTCGCTAATCAGCAAATCGTCGGCATTGCTGTCTAAAATGGTTGAGTGCCAAACTGTTGACGATGTGAAACGGCTTTTCGCAACCAGCGTTTCCGAATATTGGCTCACGCACTATGTTTTTGAAAAAACATCGGCTCGGAAAGACAAAAATTTGGGCGATTCATCGCTCAATCTGCTTGTTATCAATGCTTTTGTGCCATTTATATTCCACTACGGCAAAAACATCGGCAAGCCCGAACTAATTGACCGTGCAATGCAGTGGCTCGAAGATGTGCCCGACGAGAAAAATACCATTATCAGTCAATGGGAAAAGTTTGGAATTAAGGCAAAATGTGCGCTCGAGAGCCAGGCTCTCATTCAATTGGCCAACTGCTATTGCCATAAAAAACAATGTCTGAAATGCCGTATTGGCCGTCAGGTTATATCACCGGTTGTCAGATAGTTGCGGGCATCAGCTTATAGCTGATATCGGTCGGTATCCGCATCTCCACCCTGCAGCCTTCGGCCTCACCGGATTTATTTTTATTAGCGGAATAGTCAATTTTAATCTTCCGTTGGTTTGCTGAGTTCAGTCTGTCAATCAGCGCGTTGACAACCATAATATTGTGCGTGAAGTTTTCTTTTTTGGTTAAATCGCGGAACGAGCCATTGTCCGAAATGCTGATTATCAGCTCTTTTTCGGCAGGATTCTCATCCACTTCAATCTCTATCATTCCTCCGCCTTGCTTGGTCATAACACCTTTCTTCAGGGCATTTTCCACAAAGCAGAATGCGCTGAAAACTGGCACGTTGTTCATGTCGTTCACGTATGGCTGCACTTTTATCGAATAGTCAAACTGCTCTTTGAATCGAAATTTTTCAAGTATCAGATAGTTTTTAATGAACTCCAACTCTTCGTTTAAATCATGGCCGAATTTGTCGATGTTATTAAGCGATATCCGCATGAATTTTGAAAAAGTGCTCAGGTTTGAAGCGGCATCTTCACGACTGTCTTTGTGAATGGAGAACGACACCGAATTGAGCGCGTTGAACAGAAAATGCGGGTCGAGCGAGCTTTGTTGCAGGCTGGTTTTCAGGTTGTAAAAATCAGCTTGCTCCTCAACCGCCTTGTCCCATTTTTTCTTCTGAATAATAAACAGAATATAAATGCCACATGCTATCAACAGCGATATAAGCAATTGCACCGCAAAATTGTTTTTGAAAAGCCAGACCGCCAATATCCAGCCAATCAATATTGCTATCACTAAATATAAAGTGGTTCCGAATTTTTGTTTTGCCGCCATTGTCAATCATTTTTTGCGTGAAACGGTATAGTCTATCAAGTCTGACAGCGACTGATGAGCCGCATTGTCAGGCGTTTTGCTCAGAATCTCCTTGCATTTATCGGCGAAGCGCAACATGGCATTCTCGGCATATTCCAAACCGCCGGCGTCTCTCACAAACTGCATCAGTCTTGCTATATCATCGTCGTTTTTTTCTTTTTTGCGAAGAGTTTTTATCGCCCATTTGCGGTCCGATGCCGGGCTGTTTTGCAGCGCATAGATGAGCGGCAAGGTTATTTTCCGTTCCCGAAGGTCGTTTCCGGCTGGCTTGCCGAAGATGCCGTTAACCTCATAATCAAACAAATCATCGCGTATCTGGAAAGCAATGCCGATGTTCTCGCCCAACTGCCGCATCAGTTCCACATCGGTTTCATTGACCCCCGCTGAAACGGCTCCGGCTACGGTGCAAGCCACCATAAGCGCTGCTGTTTTCTTCTTTATAACCTCGTAATAGGTCTGCTCGTTGATGTTAAGATGCCGGGCTTTCTCAATTTGCAAAAGTTCGCCCTCACTCATCTCTCCAACAGCTTTTGAAATGATATCAAGCAGCCGATACTCGTGGCTCTCATTGGCAAGCTGCAGACCTTTAGCCAGCAAAAAATCGCCCGCCAAAACCGCCACTTTGTTCTTCCAAATAGCGTTTATCGACCAGAAACCACGTCTTTTGTCCGACTCGTCAACAACATCGTCATGGACAAGCGATGCTGTGTGCATCAGTTCAATAAGGGCGGCGGCACGGAATGTGTGCTCCGTTATTTTGTCGTACAGTTTAGCCGTAAGGAAAACCAACATCGGGCGTATCTGCTTTCCTTTCTGCTTGAGCAAATAAAACATAATAAGGTCGAGCATACGAGTGTCGCTTTTCAGGTATTTTCGAAAATATCCCTGAAACTCATCAATTTCTGCTTGAATAGGAGCCTTTATTGTCCGCAAATCAGCCATTAGTATGTTTTTCGCCAAAAGTATAAAAATAAAAGAAAGCCGCTCCTTTCGGAAACGGCTTTGTCAACAAATTAAAACTTACTGCTATGAAAGCTTATTCTCTTAGTTGTTCTCCGGACGCAGTTTGCGAACGGTAACGGCTGTCTGCCACATCTCGCTTTCGCGAAGTGCTTTCAGCTCTTTCTCAAGACCAACGCGGTAGTCTGGTTTCGAGTTGCTGTCGATTGAAATCTGAGCCTCGTTGCCGGTCTTAACTGACAGGTAAAGCCACTCAAGAACAGGTTTAACAGCATCGTGGAAACGCGGGAACCAATCAAGAGCGCCGCGCTGTGCGGTTGTCGAGCAGTTTGCGTACATCCAGTCCATACCGTTCTTTGCGAACAGCGGCATAAGCGATTGTGTCAGCTCCTCAACAGTCTCGTTGAAAGCCTCTGACGGAGTGTGTCCGTGCTCACGCAAAACCTCGTATTGAGCCAGCAGCAAACCTTGGATAGCGCCCATAAGTGAGCCGCGCTCACCAGTAAGGTCAGAAGTGGCCTCACGTTGGAATGTGGTCTCGAACAGATAGCCCGAGCCGATGCCGATGCCAAGAGCCAAAGTGCGGTCCATTGCACGACCGGTAGCGTCTTGGTAAACAGCGTATGACGAGTTCAAGCCGCGACCCTCAAGGAACATTGTACGAAGTGATGTACCCGAACCCTTCGGTGCAACCATGATAACGTCGATGTCTTTTGCAGGAACAACACCTGTGCGGTCGTTCCAGGTGATAGCGAAACCGTGCGAGAAATAGAGAGCGTTACCCGGTTTCAGGTGTTTCTGAAGTGACGGCCAAACTGACATTACAGCAGCGTCTGACAACAGGCACATTACGATTGTGCCACGCTCAGCAGCCTCTTCAATCGAGAAGAGAGTCTTGCCTGGAATCCAACCGTCGGCAACAGCCTTATCATAAGTTTTGCCCTCGCGTTGGCCAACGATAACGTTGAAGCCATTGTCGCGCAGATTAAGCGACTGGCCAGGACCCTGAACGCCATAACCGATAACGGCAATGGTCTCGTTCTTTAATATTTCACGTGCTTTTTCCAATGGAAACTCTTCGCGGGTCATCACATTCTCGATAACACCGCCAAAATTCATTTGTGCCATTTTATTTTGTTTTTAATTAAACTTTTACCGCTTTTAACGAATCAATTTTTCGAACGGCGAAAGTAAAAGACTTTCAGCAATTTTTCAATTTTTTTTGAATTTTGATAAAAAGTTGACTCGCAAACGACAGATTGTAGGTTTTAAAGACATGCTGACAACCTCTTCATAAAGAGTATTTATTACTTTTTTGAGCGTTTTTGCATTTGGCAACATTTAAAAAACATTAAATTGCCAACCAATTTCAAAAAAAGCAACTTAAAATATCTATAAAGATGAAACACAACACACTACGTAACAGCCTTTTAGGTTTGATGACCGTTTGCGGTGCCGCTGTATGCGCATCGTGCGGCAACTCGGCCGTAACTGCAGAGCCGGAGCTCACAACGCCCGGCAATCCTTTCCTTCCGCTCTGGGAGCATATCCCCGACGGCGAGCCTTACGTGTTTGAGGACCCCGACAATCCGGGACAGCAGCGCGTTTACATCTACGGCTCGCACGACAGCCGCATCACCGATTACTGCGGCCGGGAGCTTGTGGTTTGGTCGGCATCCGTCAACGACCTTATGCATTGGCGCTACGACGGCGAGATTTTCAGCGTCAACAAGAACGCCAACGGTGAGCTTCTTCGCCCCGATAGCGTTGCCGA
>JAFZWI010000060.1 GCA_017617355.1 Salinivirgaceae bacterium
ACCCTTCTCGTATATCGACAGCAATATTGTCGGGTTCACCAACATTCTGGAATGTTGCCGCCACAACCAAGTCAAGCATTTGGTTTATGCTTCGTCGAGCAGTGTTTACGGCAGTAACATCAAGGTTCCGTTTGCCGAAACCGACCGCACCGACAACCCTGTCAATCTTTACGCCGCCACCAAGCGCGCCAACGAACTGATGGCCAGTTGTTATTCGGCACTCTACAACATTCCGTCCACTGGACTGCGTTTTTTCACGGTCTACGGCCCGTGGGGCCGCGCCGATATGGCCCCGATATTATTCGCGAAAGCCATTGCCAATGGTGAGCCTATCAGCGTGTTCAACGGCGGTGATGTGTTCCGCGATTTCACTTATATCGATGATATTGTCGACAGCCTGATGCTTGTAATCGCCAAACAACCTGAACCACAGCCCGATGGCCGTCGGCATCAGGTGTATAATGTGGGGTGCTCGTCACCTGTTCGTTTGTCCGATTTCATTGCGCTGCTCGAGGACGCTTTGGGGCGCAAGGCCGAGAAGCAGATGCTACCAATGCAGCCTGGCGACCTTTATCAAACCTTCGCCGACTCGTCGGCCTTTGAGCGTAATTTCGGCTACCGCCCGCAAACGCCTATTGCTGAAGGCATTAAAAAGTTTGCCGAGTGGTTCAAATGGTATAACAGCCAACCAACCATTTAATTTATGGCTCTGACGGTTTATTTCTTTGGGTCGCTGCCGAATGGTGTTGAGCCGTACTACGGCGGCGGTGAGATTGGCAACCAGCGAACCGTCAATATGTTGCGTGGCTTTGGCTATAAAGTGCGGGTTGTTAAGAAGTTACGCTGCAAACTAACCGCTTCGGAATTTGTAAAAGTGGTAACATATCCTTTTCGCGCCGCAATTGGAGTGGGTGCGTTTTTAGCATTGTTGCTGGTCGGTTCACGCAAAGCGATAGTGCATATTTCAGGTTTTTACGGCCCAACGATTTTCTTCGAGTACCTACTTGTTGGAGCGGCCAATCTGTTGAGATACAAGATTATATACGAAATGCGCGGCGGCGGAGCCGAATCGTACCACCAGACAGGGTCGGCGTTTTATCGGTTCTGCTTTGCGCGAATTGTCCGTGTGGCGAGAGTTGTTTTCTCGCAAGGTATTGAAAACGAGTCTCTTTTGCATTCGATTTCCGATACGCCAATTTTCTATTATCCGAATTACGTTGAGGATGGTTATCTGCCGTCGGCTTTGCCGCAGAAACCGCAAGGAACAATAAATCTTATCTATTTTGGCCGAATCGAGCCGCAGAAGAATGTGAAATTGATTGTTGAGGTCGCCTCAATCTTGCAGAAGCAAATGGATATATCGCTGACAATCATTGGTAAAGGTCAGCACGGATATGTCAGCGAGGTGGAGTCGCTGATGGAAAAGACGCTCAAATCGGGCACCTACACGTTCATTTCGGGCTATGCGCGCATTGGCATTCGAACACTTCTGCTCGACAAGCATTTCCTGATTTACCCGTCAACACTTTCACGCGAAGGCCAGTCAAATGCAATCACGGAATCAATGAGTTGCGGCGTTGTGCCAATTTCGAGTCCGCAAGGATTTAGCCGTACTGTCATTGGCGACAACCGTATGATTGTGGACGACCTGACAGCGCAAAGTTATGCCGACCGTGTGCTTGAGATTATGGCTGATGGCAGTTTCGGACAGTTGAGCGAGTTTGTTTATGAGCGCATTAAATCGAACTACACGCAGGCTGGCATTGAAAAGAATCTGCGCGAGCAGTACGAGCGGCTTTGGGGAAAGTGATTTTTTTTGACCAACAGACATCTTTCAAACTTCATTGTTAATCTTTTCATTATCAAGGTGGCTGGCAAATATTATATTTGCGGTTGGTTTGGCATTTTAGTTGCGTGACCGTTATAAAGTTTGAAAATGAAGGTTTTAGTAACAGGCGGAGCGGGATTTATAGGCTCGAATTTGTGCGAGGCGCTTCTTGAGCGCGGCGACGAAGTTGTCTGCCTTGACAATTTTTCGACTGGTCACATCGAAAATATCAATCCGTTGCTCGAAAAATACCCTGACCATTTCAGCCTTATTGTAGGCGATATCCGCAATTTGAGTGATTGCCAGACGGCCGTTAGTGGTGTCGACTATGTACTGCACGAGGCCGCTCTGGGTTCAGTGCCACGCTCGATTAAGGACCCTGCCACAACCAATGCGGTGAATATCGGCGGATTCTTGAATATGCTCATTGCAGCCCGCGACGCCAAAGTGAAACGCTTCATTTTTGCCGCCAGTTCGTCAACTTACGGCGATTCAACCATTCTGCCAAAGGTTGAGGATGTGATTGGGCGCCCTTTGTCGCCGTACGCTATTACAAAGTATGTCAATGAGTTGTATGCCGATGTTTTTGCACGGACATACGGCATTGAATATATCGGTCTGCGTTATTTCAACGTTTTTGGCCGCCGACAGGACCCGAATGGAGCATACGCGGCAGTCATTCCTTTGTTTGTTAAGAAGTTAATCGCTCACGAGCAACCGACTATCAACGGCACAGGCGATTACAGCCGTGATTTTACGTACATTGACAACGTGGTGGAAATGAATCTTTTGGCAATGCAGACCGACAATCCACAAGCCGTCAATCAGATTTACAACACGGCTTGCGGCGAGCGCACAACATTGAATCAACTATTTGATTATCTGAAAGAAAATCTATCGGAATATGATGCGGAGATTGCAAAAATTGAACCAGTTCACGGTCCAAATCGTGCTGGAGACATTCCGCACTCGCTTGCATCAATCGAGAAAGCGAAGAATCTGTTGCGCTACGCACCGAAATTCTTCTTTAAGGAGGGGTTGAAGGAGGCTTGTAAATGGTATTTTTCAGCTTTGAGCAATGAGCAGTCAGCCATGAGCGGATGTGAGTCTGGCCATTTTGTTAATCATAATAAAAATGTTTGATTATGAGAGATTTTAGAAATCTGACAGTTTGGTCTCGTAGCCATACCTTTGTGATAAACGTGTATCAAATAACTCGCAAATTCCCCAAAGAAGAAATATACGGGCTTACATCACAAATTAGGCGCGCGGCAATGTCGATTCCGACAAACATCGCTGAAGGTTGCGGCAGAAAAAGTGATGCTGATTTTTGTCGTTTTTTGCAGATTTCAGTTGGTTCTGCGAGTGAAGTCGATTATGAATTACAATTGGCTCATGAATTAGGCTATCTTACAGAAACAGAATACGATGAATTAGCAAAAGAAGTGATTGAAATAAGGAGAATGATTGCAAAATTGATTGATAAAACAGATAAATAGTAATTCTAGCGGGCTCACGGCTCATAGCTCAAAACTCACGGCCCGTCACAAAAAAGAAAGATGATGAAAGAAACGAAAATATGTGTAGTCGGTCTAGGATATGTTGGACTTCCGCTTGCCCGACTTTTCTCGACAAAATACCCGACCGTCGGGTTTGATATGAACAAGGCCCGTGTCGATGCATTGATGCAGGGGCATGACGCCACGCTCGAGGTGAGCGACGAGTTGCTGCAATCGGCTATCAAAGGCGGATTCCGCTGCACAGCCGACATTGAGCAGATTCGAGACTGCAACTTCTACGTTGTGGCCGTACCGACACCCGTTGACAAGGACAACAATCCCGACCTGACACCGCTCTACGGCGCCAGCACAACCATTGGAAGAGTTATTGCAAAAGGAGACATAGTTGTTTATGAATCAACCGTTTATCCTGGCGTAACTGAAGAAGAGTGCATCCCCGTAATCGAAGAGGTTTCAGGGCTAAAATTCAACGTCGATTTCTTTGCTGGATACTCGCCAGAACGCATCAATCCTGGCGACAAACTGCACACTGTTGAGAAAATCAAGAAGGTGACATCGGGTTCGACTCCAGAAATTGGACGGAAAATCAACGAGGTTTACTCGTCGGTCATCAGCGCGGGAACACATCTTGCCCCAACAATCAAGGTGGCAGAGGCGGCAAAAGTGATTGAGAACTCGCAGCGTGACATCAATATCGCCTTCGTAAACGAGTTGTCGAAGATTTTCACGCGGATGGGCATCGACACCAACGACGTGCTTGAGGCCGCTTCCACCAAATGGAACTTCCTGCCGTTCAAGCCAGGACTGGTTGGCGGGCACTGCATCGGTGTTGACCCATACTATCTGGCACAGTGCGCTCAACGCTACGGCTATAATCCCGAGATTATTCTGGCTGGCCGTCGAATGAACGATGGAATGGGCGATTATGTTGCAAATCAAGTTATTAAACTGATGCTGAAGAAGGGCATACAGGTGCTGGGCTCGAACATTCTAATCCTAGGATTCACTTTCAAGGAAAACTGCCCCGACGTGCGCAACACCAAGGTTTTTGACATTGTGAAATCGCTGCGTGAGTATAATCTGAACATCACCATTTGCGACCCGTGGGCCAACGCTGCCGCCGCAAAGCGCGAGTATGACATTGACCTGACCAACACTGTTGACAATCAGAAGTTTGACGCCGCCATTTTGGCCGTGGCGCACAACGAATTTAAGACACTTGATATCGAATCTTGTCTGAATAAAAAACACATTATTTACGATGTTAAAGGAATCTTGCCAAAAGACAAGATTGACGGGCGACTTTAAAATTGAATTTCAAGAATCATTAAAACACATATAATCATGAATTTAGCAATAGGAAGCGACCACGCAGGCTTCGAAACAAAACAGATACTTGTAGAGTATCTGAAAAGCAAAGGACACACAGTAACCGATTTTGGCACAAACTCGCCTGAGAGCATGGATTATCCCGATGTGGCTCATCCGCTGGCTGAGGCCGTTGAGCAAGGAAAATTCGACCTCGGAATAACACTTTGCGGCAGCGGCAACGGCATCAACATTACAGCCAACAAGCATCAGGGCATCCGCTCGGCTTTGTGCTGGACAACTGAAATCGCCGCTCTTGCCCGCCAACACAACAACGCCAATATCTGCGCAATTCCTGCACGTTTCATATCTGTCGATTTGGCAAAACAAATAGTTGACACTTTCCTGTCAACCGGTTTTGAAGGTGGACGCCACCAACGCCGTATCGACAAAATACCAGTAAAATAGTGCCTGTTTAGTCAGATGTCTATAGAAATCAGAAACATAACAAAGATTTTTGGACATCAGAAAGCTCTTGACAATGTGAGTTTTTCTGTTGACACGGGAAGTATTGTCGGTTTTCTGGGACCAAACGGAGCCGGAAAATCGACCTTAATGAAAATCATAACCGGACTTGTCTCGCCCACAAGCGGTGAGGTTGTTGTCAACAATGTCGATGTAATGGCAAATCCGGATGCTGTACGTGAGATAATCGGATATCTGCCAGAAAACAACCCTCTTTACTATGATATGTATGTAAAAGAGTATCTGCGGTTTATAGCCAATGTTTACAAAATTGGAAACACCGCAAAAGTGGTTGACGAAGTTATTGAACGCACAGGACTCGGTAATGAAAGCAAAAAGAAAATAGGCACATTATCAAAAGGATACAAGCAGCGCGTGGGCATTGCGCAAGCGATAATACACAACCCGCAGGTGTTGATTCTTGATGAGCCAACCACCGGTCTCGACCCCAACCAGATTGTGGAAATCAGAAATCTGATTTCCGATTTGGGTAAGGAAAAAACCATTATGCTCTCAACGCATATTATGCAGGAAGTGCAGGCCGTCTGCAACCAAATAGCGATACTCGACCACGGGCATCTTGTGGCCAACGGCGAAACCGAACAGATTCAGCAAAAAGACACCAGTGGAAACCAACTTATAGAAGTTGAATTTAATTGCAGTTTTGACGCACAAATATTAATGCAAATTGCTAATATTGTCAGCGTAGAACCGCTAGGCGGAAACAGATACCTAATTGAGTCGGACTCGGAAACCGACGCACGGCAGGATATCTTCAACTTTGCGGTTCAAAACAAAATGGCTGTGCTTGCAATGCAGACACGCCAACGGACAATAGAAGAAATATTTCAGGAACTGACAAACAAACAGAATTGTTAACTATTTGAAACTTACCGCGATGTCACTATTAGATGCCACAAACAAGCCGAACAACATACTTGAATTGTTCTCGTACGATTTGACGAAATTCTTTGCCGACAACGATTACAACGAAATCCAAAGCAAGGATATCGAAGACGTTTTTATGGTTGAATTCGAAAAACGCTTTCCGCATGTCGAGCTCGGGCTATTCGAGAAAGTCATTTTCCGCATGTTCAACAACAAGACGAACATCAACGGTAGCAACCATGTCAATGTCACAATGGCCGCCAACAACCGCTATGTGAGCAACGACAAGGTTAAATCGCTGACGAACTCGCTCTACAACATCTACGGATTCGACGACGACGGCAAAGGCGAATGGACCGACAACGACGAAAAAGATTTTGCGGCAAAAGATTATGAGCGTCAATGGACTCTTGGCGACGGCAAACGTGTTTATGCAATTAAACTATCGTACACCGAAAACCGCGGTCTGATACTGAAAATATTCTTCTTCAACCGACTGATTGAATTACTGAAAGATGCCGAAGAGCAATCTTATTATTGATGAGGGAAACACGCTTTGCAAGTTCGCCATTGTCGATAACGGGATAATAACAGACCGTGCCGTCGGGACCAATGCCGACGACGGTCAGCTGCAGGCTTTTGCAAGCCGACATCAGATAGGGCGCATAATAAGCTCAACCACACGAACCTCCGAAATCAAACTGCCGACACAGCTGCAAGGTATCCCTCATGTCAAATTCACGACAGACCTGCGCCTGCCCATAAGCATCGATTACAAGACTCCCGAAACACTCGGCACCGACCGCATTGCCGCCGCCGCGGGAGCCGCAACGCTATATCCTGAGCGCAACACTCTTATAATAGACATAGGCACGGCAATAACCATTGATTTTCTGACCGCCGACGGGGTTTTTAAAGGCGGCATCATATCGCCTGGACCGGAAATGCGAGCCAAAGCGCTACACCAGTTCACAGGCCGTCTGCCGTTTGTGGAGATAACCGGAAACGCCCAACTGCAAGGAAAATCGACAACCGAATCCATACAATCGGGCATAGCCAACGGCATCCGCTTCGAAATAGAAGGTTATATTGAGCGATATCAGAAAACCGCTGACAATATGCTTGTTATAGCTACGGGCGGGTTCGCCGAAATGTTTTCCGAAAACAATCCCAAGATAAAAATAGAGCCAGATTTGGTGCTGACGGGAATGAATCGGATACTTGAAATGAATATTTGAGAAATATCGCACGCAAAAATGCGTTATAATCAATGTCGAAACATTTATTAGAACAATTAGAAATATGTGTCGGTATTAAAGATTTATTACTTTTGGCCGCTAATTGAAAATTTAATATTCGAAATATGAAAACGATTGCTTTAAAATTCGGAACCCTTGCAATGGCTTTAGTGCTGGTGGCGGGTTCGGTTAACGCTCAACAGAAAAAATACCTGTCAGACCCCAAATACGGTCCTGACAGCGCTGCTCGCGAAGCATGTATGATGAATATGTCATTGTACGGAGAATTTTACAAACAAAAAAACTACAAAGACGCTCTTGTTCACTGGAGAAAAGTTTATCAGGAATGCCCTGCAGCCAGCAAGAACACTTTCATCCGCGGAGCAACCATTTACAAAAACATTATCAATTCTGAAAAGGATGCTGCACTGAAAGAGAGACTCATCGATACCTTGATGATGGTTTACGACCAGCGTATTGTCTATTTCAAACAAGAAGGCGCAGTGCTGGCCAACAAAGGTGTCGACCTCTACTCGTATCGCGGCAAAGACGCTGCCGGTGAGGTATACGAGATGCTGAAAAAATCGTGCGAACTTGAGAAAGGCGAGACTGCCGCTGGTGTTATCACCGTGATGATGCAAAGCGCCGTTGACCAATACAAGGCCGAAGCCATTGACGGAGCCGAGGTTATCAACGCTTACGAGTTGGCAATGAGTACATTGGACGCAGCTATTGCAAACAACAAGAAAATAGCCGAAGGCGGTGATGCAAAAAAAGCTCCCGCAGCTCAGAAAGAACTTGAGAAACTTGACCTCGACCTGAAGAACGTTGAAAATCTGTTCTCGGAAAGCGGTGCCGCCACTTGCGACGCTTTGGTTTCAATCTTCAGCGCTAAATACGATGCCAACAAAGATGATATTGAATGGCTGAAGAAAGTTACCAAACTACTTGACAAGACCGACTGCAACGCTTATGACCTATTCGCCAAAGCATCGGAAGACCTTTATGCTTTAGAGCCGTCGGCTGTAGCCGCCCGCAACTTAGCTGTTTACTTTTTGAAAAAACAAGACCTCAACAAATCGTCTTCGTACTATTCAAAAGCATGCGAGTCACAGGAAGATGAACTTGAGAAATCCAAATATTATTGCGAGTGGAGTAATGTGGTCTTATCACTAAAGAATTATCCAAAAGTTCGCGAATTGGCAAACTTGGCAATAAAGTTTAATCCTAATAACGGCAAAGCTTATATAGCTATCGGTAAGGCTTACGCTTATGATGCCAAAAACATTGGTGATGAGAAAGTTGAGCACGATGCCGCTTATTGGGCCGCTGTCGATAAATTCAACAAAGCAAAACAAGTTGACAAATCGTGCGAGGCTGAGGCCAACGACCTGATTTCAACTTACAAGAAATACTTCCCGAACAAGGAGGAAGCTTTCATGTTCGGTATCCAGGAAGGTTCGCAAGTGACAGTTGGCGGCTGGATTAACGAGAAAACCACAGCCCGTTTCTAACATGACAATTGGCACACATATAACATTTGCTAAGGCTCTTTTTGCAGGAGCCTTAGTTTTTATTTTCGCATCGTGCCAAAACAACATGCAGGAGGTGAACGCACTCACCGTGAAAAACGATTCGGCGCAGATGATTGGCCTCGATGTTGAGCTTACGCGCTCGATTAAAGGCTATATAAACGTCAGAATGAAAGCCAGAAAAGTGCGTCAGCTGAATGCCGAAGACAATGTGTTCGAGTTTCCGGAAGGAATTGAAATGGAGATGTACGACACGCTCGGGCACATCACATCGCAGATGTCGGCCGAATATTCAACCTACAACGACAAAGACGGTATTTGGGAGGCAAAAAGCAACGTCGATGTGAGTAACGACAAAGGCGACCGCCTGAACACCGAGTATCTGATTTGGGACAGGGGCAAAGGTACAATTGAGACAAACCAGTTTGTTAAGATAACATCGAAAGACGGCGTTATTTACGGCGACGGACTTGTCTCGGACCAGAATTTCGACAATTGGGAAGTGATTAACGGACGCGGAGTTTTTGATGTCGAAAATGAATAAAGTCAGCGGATTTGCCCGTATTGTGGTTGAGTGCATGTGGTTTGCCGCGGCAGTGGCGTGCTTGTTCATTGCCGTCCGCGAGTTTATGAACCACAACATCAAACAGGCGATAACCTTCCTTGTTCTGGCATTGCTAGCCCTATTCTATTTCATCTATCGCCGCAATGTGCGGATGAAAATGAAAGAATAATTCCTAAAACTCAGCTTGCATATTGACAAGCGCGAAATCGAGTTGGCGTTTTTCCATATTAGCCGCCAATACTTTCACAGTGACCTTGTCGCCCATAGTGTAGCGTTTCTTGTTGCGGTGGCCGATTACGGCATATTCAGCCTCATCGTACTCATAAAAATCATCGGTAAGGCTGCGCACCGACACCATTCCCTCGCATTTGCTGTCGTTCAGCTCAACGTAGATACCCCACTGCGTAACGCCCGAAATGACTCCGTCGAATATCTTCCCGACATTATCCTGCATGAATTCAACCTGTTTGTATTTTATTGAGGTGCGCTCTGCGCTGGTGGCAAGCTGCTCACGCTCCGACGAGTGCTTGCACATCTCCTCGTAAGTATCTTCCGGCACGCTTTTCCCTCCGTCAAGATAATGCGCCAAAAGGCGGTGAACCATCATGTCGGGGTAGCGGCGGATTGGCGATGTAAAGTGCGTGTAATAGTCGAACGCAAGACCATAATGCCCGATATTTTTGGTCGAATATTCGGCCTTCGCCATTGTGCGGACAGCAAGCGTCTCAATAACAGACTGTTCCGCCTTACCGTTCACGTTGTTTAGCAAGTTGTTCATCGATTCGGCAATCTTGCGCTTCGATTTTGTCTGCAACTGATATCCGAACCGCTTGATAAACAGTGCGAAAGTCATAAGTTTGTCCTCGTTGGGCTCGCCGTGGATACGATAGACAAACGTGCGTTTGCCTTTGTTGTCGGCGGGTTTCCCGATAAACTCAGCCACCTTGCGGTTGGCAAGAAGCATAAACTCTTCAATCAGCTGGTTCGACTCTTTCTGTTCTTTCAGATAGACGCCGATAGGGCGCGCCTCCTCGTCGAGTTGGAATTTAACCTCCTCACGCTCAAACGAAATGGCTCCTGCGGCAAAGCGGCGCTCACGCATCTTTTGAGCCAGATTGTGTAGCTCTAATATCTCGTCGGCAAGCGGACCTTGCTTTGTCTCAATCACTTGCTGTGCATCCTCGTAGGCAAACCTGTGGTCGGAATTGATTATTGTGCGGCCAAACCACTGGCTCTGTACATGGGCGTCGTTATCAAGTTCGAAAACAGCTGAGAAGCACAGTTTGTCCTCGTTGGGGCGTAGCGAGCACACTTTATTCGACAGCTTTTCAGGCAGCATCGGCACAGTGCGGTCGACCAAATAAACCGATGTGCCACGCTCGTAAGCCTCATGCTCAAGCACCGTATTGGGGCGAACATAGAAAGTTACGTCAGCAATATGCACGCCTACCTCAACCCGATTTTCGCTTATGCGGCGGAACGACAACGCGTCGTCGAAATCCTTGGCGTCGGCCGGGTCAATGGTAAAGGTCGTTATGCTGCGGAAATCGCGGCGAGCGGCAATCTCCTGCTCCGAAATGTGCTCATCAATTTTGTCGGCGGCATCCTCAACGCGCTTCGGAAACCGATACGGCAAACCGTACTCGGCCAAAATGGCGTGCATCTCAGTGTTGTTTTCGCCCGCATTTCCCAGAACTTCAACCACTTCGCCTATCGGGTTTTTCTGTCGGTCGCCCCACTCCACAATCTTGGCGACAGCCTTCTGCCCTCTTTCGGCATTTTTCAGCTTATCGAGCGGAATAAAAATATCGAATGGCATCTGGTTGTGCTCTGGAACGAGGAAGGCAAAATGCTTTGAAATCTCGATTGTGCCGACAAAAACCTCGCGCTTGCGTTTTATAATCTCCACCACCTCGCCCTCAACATTGCTGCGGTTACGGTTCGAGTAGATGTAAACCTTTACTATATCATCATTCAGAGCGTGATGCAGATTATTGGCCGACACAAAAATATCGCGGTCGAACTCCTCAGAAACAATATAGGCCGAACCGCTCGAGTTCATATCAACCTTGCCGGTGACGTATGCGGCTTTACGGCGCATACAGAATTTACCGCGCGAAGGCTCGTCAAGGTCGCCGTCGGCAGCCAGCTCGTTCAGACAAACGTTCAACAACCTACGGGTTGCCTCATCGCCGATACCCATAAGTTTTGCCAACTGCTTATAATTCAAAATTTTGCCTTCGTTCTGACTGAATGTCGACAAAATACTGTTGATGAGCGTGCTTTTGTTACCGCCCGAGCCTTTTTTGCGGCTATCTTTTTTAGGCTTTTCGGTTTTTCGTTTCATGATTATAAAATTATAAGTGTCAGCCAGATAGATGCAAATCCGACAATATAACCAGTGTAAATGTGCACTGGTTTATGCTCGTCGAGGAAGAGGCGGGCTGTGCCAACCAATCCCGACAACAAAACCACAATTGCCAGAGTGACAGACAGCCCTGGTTTGTATAACGATACATATGAGACAAGTGCCGTAAGACCGCCCCAGGCAATGGTGTGCAGACTGATGTGAGTGAAAAAAGTAATAACGGCCGCTATCAGCATCAGCAGAATGACTCCGATAACAAAATGACGAATGGTGGGCGATACATGCCAAGCAATCAGCACTCTATGAAAAAAATAGATGCTGACCGAGGTAATGACAAGGCTTATTATACGCTCGTTGCGTCTCTTAAGCTGATAGCTGTGAATGAAACCCGAAACTCGGGCTATCACGATGAAACTCAACGGAATAAGCATCGAATAGGCCGCGCCAAGCAACGCAAGCATAAGGCTCGATTTGAAAGGAACTCCAGGCAACAACCATATTGTCAGCATTATAATGCCAACTGTGGTCAGAAAAACCGGATGTAATACTATTGAAACACAGTTAAAAAAACGTTGTGCCATTTCAGATTAATTTATCGCCTAAATTATCAAATAAATGCACGATTGACATCATGAAAGGCTGAAAAATCAGATGCTGACGCCACGCGGTCATTCGCCGGGATTCGATGTCAGGTTGTAATACGAGAACACGGTTGTTACTATCGCAAACAGAATGGTTGCCGCCTGATAGTTGTTGCCTTCCACAAACAATGTCAGCATGAGCATGAGCAATGTCAGCGCCAGAAGCGGATTGTCGTTTTTTATACCTTTGTATATCAGGAAAATATAAACGAACAAAATGATTAGTGCAACAGGTATTCCGAAGGTCATGGCGTCTTCAAGATATTGCTGATGCGGAACCACAAGCGGATTTTTGATGTTCGGGTTTTTCATCTGTTCGCTTTGGAAGATTTTTGAGGCGGTGCCGTTTCCGTAACCGAGCAGTGGACGTTCGGCAATGAGCCTGCCTGCCAACCTCCAACAATAGAACCGCTTCATCATGCTTTTCTCCTCAACATCTTGCTGGTTTGTAAACTCAAAGAAAGTGACATAAAGCCGCGACAAAAACGATTTGTATTTTATGTTGGCAATGCCGTTTTCAATGTCGGCAACCTCATCTGAGGTAAGCGCCGCCACAGCATCGTAATCTTTGTAGTTGCCTTTGCTGTTGAGGTATCGGATAAGCGTTTTATAAACCTCATTATAAGGCTTTTGGCTTTTTTCGGGCCATGCCTGTGCAAGTTCCTCGTCGCAAACGTAAACACCCACATATTGCCCGTTTTCGACTATCGTATTTGTATCGAAAGTGTATGGATTGCCGCGTGATGTGAATTGCTTGTGCACGGCCTCCGTATCGAACCTCGGTGTAAAATAATTGTTTATCGAACGACTCAACCCTAATCCGACAATGCTCATAATCAGCACTATGGTTATCGGGAAGCCAATCTTTACAGCCAAACGACAATTCTTATAAACATAATACGCAAGCCAAACAACCAGCGTTATAAGCCCGGCGGCCAACGCAGTGTATTTTGCAAAGGCTACCATGCATACAATCAGATATAATCCGACGGCCAAAAGAATGTTATTGTGCTTTTTTGAATTGTAAATACGCTTGTGTCGAAAACCGAAGCAGATAATGCACCCGACACACATCTGTATTCCGTGAGAAATATGCTTGCAGAACGGATATATGCGGCGTATCTCAAGGTCGGAGAATAGAAGATTGTACCACGACAAAAGCGTTGTCAGAGCCACCATATAGGCGTAAAACTCTGTCAGCATGCGGATGTGGCTGAATTTTATACGAGTTGTGGCCACCACCAGCGGAATGTAGAGCATTGGTACTTTTGTGCGCAACAACCGAATTCCGTCGCTGTGCGGAGAGCTTTGTATCAGACCCCAGACAAACACCAGATACAAAACCAGCAACAGCCACAGGTGACGGTCGGTTTTCAGTATCTGCCACTTGCGCCGCCAGTCGCCCTCAATCAGCCAATTGACGCCAAGCATCACACCTCCCACCGACGACACAAACTTTGATGTGGGCAAACCGACAGCCAGCAAAAACAGTCCGAACACGGCAATTATATAATGAAACTGCTGGCGTTTGGTCAATACGTCTCCGTTATCCAATGTAATACTCATGATATTCAAAACGATAGACGGTCGTTTTTATTTCACAAGCCTGTCGGGATTTTTATTCACAAAGTCGGCCCAGCTTTTGGCGTGCTTTGCCGAACCGTGAGCAGATGCCACCGTGCCGCTCTTCTGATAAAAATGGCACAACGCTGCCGCCAATCCGTCGGTGGCATCAAGGTTTTTAGGAATGTCGGCAAAACGGAAGATATGCTGCAAGATGCCTGCCACTTGTTCCTTCGACGCATCGCCGGTGCCGGTTATGGCAAGTTTTATTTTGCGTGGAGCGTATTCCGCAATCGGTATCTGCCGCGATATTGCGGCGGCAATAGCCACGCCCTGCGCCCGTCCCAACTTCAACATCGACTGTACATTCTGCCCGAAGAACGGCGCCTCAATGGCACACTCATCAGGTTTGAACTCGTCAATCAGCTTAATCACCCGCTCGTGAATGGTGGCAAGCTTAATGTACGGGTCGGTTATCTTGTTGAGCACAATCACTCCCATTGTCTCCAACTTCGGTGTTTTGTCCTCAGCCGATATCACTCCGTAACCCATTATGTTGGTTCCAGGGTCGATGCCTAAAATCTTACATTCCATTTCTTTTCAAACGATTTACAAGTATAAGCGAATAATTGGATAACTGAAGAATTAAAATTTCAGCTAAATTTGGATTTATAAGAAAACTAAAACACTCAAATTATGTTCACTCAAGATAACGGGCTGTATATTGCCCACTGCACCGACGGCCCTATAAGCATTGTCGGCAAAATGGCCAACCGCCACGGACTCATAGCCGGAGCTACCGGAACAGGAAAAACCGTAACACTTCAAGTTTTGGCCGAAACGTTCTGCCAAGCGGGCGTGCCGTGCTTTATGGCCGATATGAAAGGCGACCTTTCGGGAATCTCACAGACAGGCAAACTGTCGGGATTCATTGAGAAGCGCATTGCCGAGTTCGGTCTGCAAACGCCTGAATTCCAGTCGTGTCCCGTAAGATTTTATGATGTTTTCGGCCAGCAAGGCCACCCAATGCGCAGCACAATCTCACAAATGGGTCCCGACATGCTGGCGCGCCTTCTCAACCTCAACGAGACGCAAACAGGCATTCTCCACATTGTCTTTCGCATAGCCGATGACCGCAAGTTGTTACTGATAGACATGAAGGACCTTCGTTCAATGCTAGATTACGTGGCAAAAAACGCCTCCGAGTTTACCACACAATATGGCACCATATCATCACAAAGTGTTGGTGCAATCCAACGGGCATTGTTAGCACTTGAAAACCAAGGTGCTGACAAATTCTTCGGCGAGCCGGCCTTCGACATTCAGGATTTGCTGGCAACCGAGAATGGTAAAGGCGTGATGAGCGTTCTTGCCGCTGACAAACTTATGCTCCAACCGAAACTCTACTCAACGTTCCTTTTGTGGCTGATGAGTGAGTTGTACGCCACATTGCCCGAAGTGGGCGATATGCCGTTGCCAAAGTTGGTATTCTTCTTCGATGAAGCGCATATGCTTTTCGATGACACATCGAAAGCTATGGTTGACAAGATTGAGCAGGTTGTCCGCCTAATACGTAGCAAAGGTGTCGGTATTTATTTCATCTCGCAAAGTCCGTCCGACATTCCCGATTCCATTCTGGGGCAGCTTGGCAATCGTGTGCAGCACGCTCTCCGCGCCTACACACCCAAAGACCAAAAGGCTGTAAAGGCAGCCGCCGAATCGTTCCGTCCGAATCCGGCATTCAAAACCGAAGATGCCATTCAGAGCCTTGAAACTGGCGAGGCGTTGGTGTCGTACCTTGACGAAAAGGGCGCACCGTCGGTGGTGCAACGCGCCAAGATTCTGTTCCCGTTGAGCCAAATTGGTGCTATCAGTGACTCGCAGCGAGAGCAGATAATCAAGCAGTCGCGCATATTCGGTAAGTATGACAAGGCTATCGACCGAGAGAGTGCGTTCGAGGTTCTTCTTGCCCAAGCTGAAAAAGACAAGAAGGCCGCCGAAGAAGCCAAAGTGGAGGCAGAATCTGCCAAAAAGAAGTCAGCAAGTGATAAATCAAAGAAAACAACCGGCACTGGCAAGAAGATTCTAACCACGGTGGCCACCACTGCAACCCGCGAAATCACCAGAAGTCTTGTGGGTGGTTCAAGCCGGAAAAAATCAACTTCCGGCGGACTTGTCGGAGCATTTGTTAGAGGAATTTTGGGAAACCTGCTGAGATAATTTAGGTGTTAGATTATCCAAATATTCCATTGTAAACACAACAAAAAAGCCCGGCCAAAAATGGTCGGGCTTCGTTTTATTTCTCGAAAAATTACTTCGTCAGCATACTGCAACCCATAAACTTCTGGATGCACTCGGGCAGTTTGATGCCCTCTGGTGTCTGGTTGTTCTCGAGCAGAGCGGCCACAATTCGCGGCAAAGCCAGCGAGCTGCCGTTCAGGGTGTGAGCCAGCTGTGTTTTCTTTGTCTCCTCATCGCGGAAGCGCAGTTTCAAGCGGTTAGCCTGGAATGTCTCGAAGTTCGATACCGAGCTAACCTCCAGCCAGCGTTTCTGTGCAGCTGAGAACACCTCAAAGTCGTATGTCATTGCCGATGTGAAACTCATATCGCCACCGCACAAGCGAAGAATGCGGTAAGGCAAGCCCAACTTCTGCACAAGCGACTCAACGTGAGCCACCATCTTGTCCAGAGTCTCGTATGAGCGCGACGGGTGCTCAATGCAGACAATCTCAACCTTGTCGAACTGGTGCAGACGGTTCAGACCGCGCACATCTTTGCCGTATGAGCCGGCCTCGCGGCGGAAGCAGGCACTGTAGGCGGTGTTCTTAATCGGCAGGTCTTTCGACGATACAATCACATCGCGGTAAAGGTTCGTCACAGGCACCTCAGCCGTCGGAATCAGGTACAGATTGTCGAGGTTGACGTGGTACATCTGGCCTTCCTTGTCGGGAAGCTGGCCAGTGCCGTAGCCTGAAGCCTCGTTCACCATCAAAGGCGGCTCAATTTCGAGGAATCCGGCCTTTTCGTTCTCCTCAAGGAAGAAACTAATGAGTGCGCGTTGCAGTTTTGCACCTTTGCCTTTATAAACAGGGAATCCGGCGCCAGTAATCTTCACGCCGAGTTCGAAATCAATCAAATCATAGTCTTTTGCCAGTTCCCAGTGCGGTTTGGCGTCTTCCGGAAGATGAGGAATCTTGTCGTCGACAAGTTTCACAATCTCGTTGTCCTCAGCGCCCTTGCCGGGTTTCACCAGTTTGTACGGCATATTCGGCAGACGAACCAAAATATCGTTCAGCTCGGCGGTAATGGCGTCGAGTTTCTCGCCCAAAGCCTTCTGTGCCTCGCCAAGTTCGCCGCTTTTTTTCTTCAGCTCGTTGGCCTCAGCTGCTTTTCCCTCTTTGAAGAGTTGGCCGATTTGTTTCGATATAGAATTGATTTGAGCAAGAATGTCGTCCTGTTCCTTTTGGGTGGCACGACGCTCGTCATCTTTTGCAAGAATCTGCTTCACGTATGGTTCGGCATCGAAATTCTTGATTTTCAACCCGGCAATAACTGCCTCGGGGTTTTCCTGAATAAACTTAAGAGTAAGCATAACGTTGTATTGTTATAAAACAAAAAAGAGGATGCCATCGATTTGACGGTCAGCCTCTTTCTTATCTTTTTGATAAAAATCTATGCCTCGGCCGGAATAACCGATACGTATGATTTGTTGTCGCGTTTCTTTACGAAAGAAACTGTACCATCTACAAGAGCAAACAAGGTGTGGTCTTTGCCCAAACCTACGTTGTTGCCCGGGTGGTGCTGTGTTCCTCTCTGGCGTACGATGATGTTGCCAGCTACAGCGGCCTGGCCGCCGAAAATCTTAACGCCCAATCTCTTACT
>JAFZWI010000061.1 GCA_017617355.1 Salinivirgaceae bacterium
GGATTTGATTCGCAAGTACCCGAAACTTCAGGGCGGATTCATCTGGGATTTCGCCGACCAAGCACTGCATCGCCGCAAGGCCGACGGTAGCATTGAGTTCACCTACGGCGGCGACTACAACAAGACCGACGCGTCGGATAACAACTTCAACTGCAATGGTCTGCTCTCGCCTGACCGAAACTACAACCCGCACGCCTACGAAGTACGCTACTTCTATCAGAATATCTGGACGGAAGCAGTTGATTTGCAGCAAGGTAAAATCAGAATAAAGAATGAGTTCTTTTTCAAGGATTTGAAGAATTACCGCATGATGTGGAATATTGAGGCCGACGGTGTTCAGATTTTGAGCGGAACTGTTGAGAATCTTGATGTTACTCCGCAGTCGGAAGCCGAAATCGTACTCGACTACAATGCCGAACAACTGCCTGCTGATGGAGAGCTATTCCTGAATGTCAAATATTTGACAAAAGCAGCCGACGGCATTATACCGGCTGGTGTGTGCGCGGCCTACCAACAATTGGCCATTCGCGAAAAACCGGAGTTCACGCAGTTCTCTACAAGCGGCAAAGGACCAAAAACACGCTATGCTGGCGAGCAAGTGATTGTCAGCGGCGATAGATTCACATATACGTTCAACGAAGAAGGATTTATATGCAAGATGCTGATTGATAATGTTAATTATTTGAAAGACAGTTCTGTATTGCGCCCCAACTTCTGGCGTGCCCCGACCGACAACGATATGGGTGCACATTTGTTCCGTCAGTATCATGCTTGGCAGAACCCCAAAATGCTGAAAATATCGGTAAATGCTGACGTTTCAAACAATTACTCTGTAGTCACCTACAAATACGATATGCCCGATGTCAAGGCAAAACTGACACTTACATACACTATCAATGCCAATGGTCAAATACGTGTAAATGAGCAACTAAAGGTGGCCGATGACTCGATTCCGTCGCAGCTGTTTAGATTTGGAATGCGAATGGAAATGCCCAACCAATACACTTTTGTCGACTATTTTGGCCGTGGTCCGGTTGAGAATTATTCCGACCGCAAACTGTCACAGCCAATTGGACACTATCGCCAAACGGTGGCCGAGCAGTTCTACCCATACATCCGTCCGCAGGAAACTGGCACAAAAAGCGACCTGCGCACATTTGCCGTGACCGACATTGCCGGCACTGGTCTGCTGTTCTCGTCTGACACGCTGTTCTCGGCTTCGGCTCTGCCATACACTCAGGAGCAACTCGGTCCGTGGCTGCAAAAACGACAGTTCCACTCTACCGACCTGCAAACCAGCAACCTGACTGCCGTCTGCGTTGATGGCGCTCAGTTGGGTTTGGGCTGTGTCAACTCGTGGTGGTCGTCGCCGATTGCAAAATATATGCTGCCCCGTGCTGATTATCAGTTCAACCTGATTATCACTCCAATACGGAAGTGATTGAAGGATTGAATTAGGAATTTAGAGTTTTCATAAATAGTGAGTTGGTGGGGCCGCAATTTGCGGCTCTGCTTTTTTGTGGGCCGCATAACTATCGACATTTCCAGATTATGGGAAACGTATCGGTATGGGCATAAAAAAAGCACCCTCATTGGGTGCTTTTCTCTATCTGAACTTATCGATTAAACAAGTTTCAAATCTTTCAGTGCATTCACGTTGCCGCGAACTGATTCTGCGCTGGCTTTGAATTTAGCCTTCTCGTCAGCATTCAGGTCAAGCTCAACAATCTTTTCGATACCGTTCTTGCCCAAGATTACAGGAACGCCAATGCAAAGGTCAGACTCGCCATATTCGCCCTCGAGCAGAACAGAGCAAGGAATCATCTTCTTCTGGTCATGGATGATAGACTCAACAACGAATGCTCCAGCTGCACCTGGTGCGTACCATGCTGAAGTACCGAGCAGGCCAGTCAGAGTTGCGCCGCCCACCATTGTCGATTTAACAACCTCGTCGAGTTTCTCGGCGCTCAAGAAGTTGGTTACAGGCATTCCTTTGTAAGTAGCGAAACGTGCCATCGGGATCATTGTGGTGTCACCGTGACCGCCGATTACAAAGCCCTCAACCTCATTGGCATTGCAGCCAAGAGCTTGCGACAAGAAATATTTGAAGCGTGAGCTGTCCAAAGCACCACCCATACCAATTACACGGTTTTTCGGCAGTTTGAGAGCCTTGAGTGCAAGGTAGGTCATTGTGTCCATCGGGTTCGAGATGCAGACGATAATGGCGTTTGGTGAATACTTCAGAAGATTCTCGGCAACGCCCTTAACAATACCTGCGTTAACGCCAAGAAGCTCCTCACGGGTCATACCCGGCTTACGAGGAATACCCGAAGTGATTACGCAAACATCAGAATTGGCTGTTTTGGCGTAATCGTTAGTGCAGCCAACCAGACGGGTGTCGAAACCCAGCAGCTGGGCTGTCTGCATCATATCCATTGCCTTACCTTCCGAAATGCCCTCTTTGATATCGAGCATTACAACCTCATCGGCTACCTCATTGAATGCAAGCACATTAGCGCATGTTGCACCTACATTGCCTGCTCCTACAACTGTTACTTTACTCATAACTATATTTTTTTAAAGAATGTCATTTTTTGCCTCCTCAAAAAGGCTTACAAATATAATAATTGTGTGTAATGAATATCTAATTATAATTCCAAGTTTCTCAACTTATCATTGTTCAAATGCCGTTGGCTGTCGCGATTGGTTTTCTTCTGCAAATTACGATTGAAAGCCTCAGTCAGATTGACGCCGGTCTGATTCGCCAAACAAACCAAAACCCATAGAATATCAGCCATCTCGTCGGCCATATTTTTGTCTTTGTCCGACTCTTTGAACGACTGTTCTCCATAGGTCCGCGCCACAATACGAGCCAACTCTCCCACCTCCTCTGTCAGTAAAACCATGTTTGTCAGCTCGTTGAAATAACGCACTCCGTAGGTTTTTATCCAAGAATCCACAGCGTCTTGTATTTCTCTGAGTGTTAAATCATTATCCATAGCAATTGTTTTGAAACACACAAAAATAGCCGTTTTCCGCCAATATCAAACCAAATAACCTATTCCGCAACCTCCCACTCGCTCAAACAAGAAATCCCGCCAACGTTGACGGGATTTCTTGTGGATGATGAATCGTATCTGTTAGAACATTCCGGGACCTCCGAATCCGCCACCGAATCCACCAGGACCGAATCCGCCAGGACCAAATCCGCCAGGACCCATTTGTTTAGACTGCTTACGCATCGAGTTGATTTTGTAAACGAACTGAACTATCACGTAGCTGCCCAAAGTGTTTGATTCAGAGTCGATAACTGACGAGCTGCTCACGTAGCGTGAAATGCTCTTTTGCTGTTGCAGAATGTCAAATACTTTCACGCGCACAGCGCAACGGTTGTCTTTTGTGAAGTTCTTAGTAATCTGTGCGTTCCAGATTGCAAGGTCGCGATCATAACCATCGGTGTAACCTGTGTAAATTCTCCAGTTGAAGTCAGTTGCAAATGTCATCTTCCAAGGCAGGTTGATAGTTGTGTTGGCACCTAACTCATAATCGAAAGTCTCGCGGTCGTTGCTAAGAGTAGCATTGCTCAAACCTCCCACGGTTGTTGCCTTCTGGTCGTTGCCGCTCTTCAAGTAGCGAACCGAACCGTTGATTGAGAAGTCGAACGCATCACAACGATAGTTCAGTTGCAAACGCTCTTGCAGTGTTGTTGTAGCTGTGGTGATTTTGCCACCGCCAACAGTTGTTCCGTTAGCAAGTTTGGTTGCTGTTGACATCGAAACGTTCTCGCTGTAGTTAGCCATCGATGTTGCAGTGATTGAGAGTTTCTTGCTTCCGAGCGGCGAACTCAAGGTCAGGAAGCCGTTAGTTCCCCAGTTGCCGTTCAAGTTGATTTTGCGGGTTTCCTGTCCACCGGTCAGCGGATTGTAAGTGATTTCGTTGCTGACTGTGTTCAGAGTGTTATTGTACGACACATTGAACATGATGCTCTTACCCGACTCACGCATAAAGTTGTTGTAGTTCAACGAAATGTTGTTGGTGAATGTCGGTTTTAAGTTCGGATTACCATATTGCAAGTTCAACGGGTCGGTTACGCTGATAATCTCTTGCAAGTTCTGCACATCGGGAGCCGAGCTGCGACCGTTGTAGCGCAATTGAATGGTGTGCTGCTTTGTGAATTTGTATTGCAGACGCATAGTCGGCGACCAGTTGAACACTGTTTGTTTCTTGTCGTTGCCCACGTTTGCACCCAAAATATTATGTGTTTCAGATATTTGCGGTTGCAGCGACACACCAAGATTGTAGTTCAGCTTGTCGTAACGGCCCTGCCAAATAACCTCAACGCGGTGATTGTAATAGCTGTTCTCCACCTCACTACTCAAACTGTCGGTACGAATTTCGCTACCATCCTCGTAAACATATGAGTATGAATCAGATGAACGTGTTTGGAAGTTGTAGCGGAACTGCAGATAGTTCTTCTCGAAAATAGGCTCCACATAGCCAAGTTCAGCCATCAGTGTCAAGTTGTTGCTTTTGCCATCGGTTTTGCGGCCAACTAAAGAAGTAGAGTCGTTAGTGTTAAAATGAGTACCTGACCTTGATGTCCTATCCGACGGACTGAGCGAACCGTTTATTCTGAGATTCAGTTGTATGCTGCGGCCATAGTTGTTCAGCTTTCTAACAGCCTGCAAACTGGCATTATATGAGATACTTGTTGAGTTAGTTGTGTTTTCGCTTGTTTGTGTGTTCACTGTTTTGCGACCATTTGTCAACGAATCGTTTGTAATTGTTTCATCAGCAAGGAGATTGCCCAGACTTAACGATTCGCCCTCGCTCTCGTAGTCGGTGAAACTCATACGCAAGTTAGGACGGACAATAATTGTTGTCATTGAATCGACAGCCCATTTAATGCGGTAAGAAGCATTGAGGTTGTTGCGGATACTGGTCGATGTCGATGTGTCTTTCTGTACGGTTGAGTAATCATCGCCACGGAATGTCTCGGTCGATGTTTTGCCTTCCGTTTCGGTATTTGTGCGGCTGAACTGAATGTTACCACCATGCAGGAACGACTTGCTAACTTCTTTCTCAAAGTTGGCCATGATGTTCTGAGTCTCAGTGATACCGCCGCCAAATCCCATCATCATCATGCCGCCGCCCATGCCGCCGCCGAATCCGCCACGCATCATGCCGCCACCCATCATCATCATACCACCACCCATGCCGCCACGCATGCCACCCATACCCATGCTCGAGCTGTTGTCGCCAAGATCACTGCTGGTGTTGTTGGTGTTGTTAAGGTTGGCTATTATGGCCATGTTGCCTTTATCGTCGAACTGGTTCAAATCCATGTGACCGTCGTAACGGAAATCGTCCGGACCATTGATGTCGTGGCCAACGCCACCCCAAATGTTACCAATCCAGCTGTCCATCATACTTTTGCGTACGGTGAAATCAAGTACAAACTCCTCATCATCATCGTCAATGCCGGTAAGTTCGGCCTGCTCGCTCTTCTTGTCATAAGTCTTGATGTCCTTAACCATGTTGGCCGGAAGGTTTTTCAAAGTAACCTGCGGGTCATTGGCAAAATATTCCTTGCCACCGATAAGGATTTTGGTTACTTCCTTGCCGCCAACCGTAAGTTTGCCGTCAGATGAAATCTCAGCTCCCGGCAGTTTCTTCACAAGGTCCTCAACCATTGCGCCCTCAACTACGTGAAAGGCATCGGCGTTGAAAACCACAGTGTCGTCGCGAACCACAACCGGAGTTGCCTCGGCTGTGATGCTGACTTCGGCCAGTTGCTTACTATCCTCAGTCAAGAAAATCTTGCCAACTGAGTTATCTTTGCCTTTAGTAACGGCTACACTCTTTTCAACAGTGTTATAGCCAACGAACGAAGCTCTGACAAGGCATTTCTCAGCCTTGATGCCTTCAATTTTGAACGAACCATCCTCCTTTGTCACATCGCCCTTCAAAAATGCAGTGTCGGGCAACGAGTAGATTTGAACTGCAGCGAACTGCAACGCCTCGTTAGTTTTTTTGTCAATTAAATAACCTGAA
The DNA here is from genome assembly GCA_017617355.1 of Salinivirgaceae bacterium. GTDB lineage: Bacteria > Bacteroidota > Bacteroidia > Bacteroidales > SZUA-534 > RUG13583. The sequence continues at coordinate 6,055 of JAFZWI010000061.1, forward strand.
ATGGATGTGGTTTGAGCTACTGCCACATTGCAAATCAGAACCGATAGAAACAAACTCAACTTTTTCATATCAATATTTCGTTTTTAGTTTTAACGGCACAATAGTATTTTCTTTTGATAAAACGGCAATATCCTTATAGATAAAACAGAAAAAATTACCGATTGACGTTGCCGAAACTCGTTTAATTCCTTATTCTGCCTTTTTTTACCGATGAATAGCGCGTTTTTGCGGTATTGCCAGATTTAGCAACAAAAAAAAACAGGAACCAATATATTTGATTCCTGTTTTGATTATCACTTTCTGTATTTATTGACCGATTTCATCAAAATAAGAATCAAGCTCATTTACATCTACATCATAATATAATTCATTATTCTCCCCCACAACTGTGCTCGTTGAATTTACAATTGAAAACGTAAAATCATCATCAATTAATTGTTCAAGCACAAACGATAAAGTTGTCAATTTACCTTTAATAGCATTAAATATCATTTTATCTGCATCACTCGTTCCTTTAAACAAATAATTAACAAGATTGTAATATGTAGCAATACTTGTCGGGGTATTACCGTTATCATAACCATTCCTTGGTTCATATTGTAAAATACCATCACCCGAATTTGATAATAGTTCCATATTGTAATCCGCGCTTAATTTTCTTAAGTCACCTTCTGACAGATAAAATAAGCCAAATGTTGAATTACCCTTTTCTGTATAGTTATCACCATTCTTTTCATACACTTTACCTGTTGGTAATATTACATAACTACCAATCAAGCTACCTGATTGATATAATTCAAAATACTCTCCTTTGTTTTTATTCAGGTAATAATTGTAGCTGTATTCTTCATTATTTATTTCACCTTTAAAATATGCTTTTGTTGGTAAGCTATTGTTAGCCATACGCGAAACAGTACCAGAGGCTGTCTGAACCTCACCAGTTACATACATTGAGGTGTTGAAGTTAACACTGTCTTTGTTCATGCTGAGCAAGGCGTTTGAAGAAGACTTGCCAACAACGGCAAAACCTGAGCTTGTCTCGCTTGCATCATTAATATAGAAGCGTGTACTGTCGTTGCTGATAATAAGGTAGTTGTCACCACCTTTTGCACTGCGGCCTGCGACAGCAAAGCGGCTCTTAGCTGCCTTGCCTGATGCGTCATCATCAATGTAAATTACAGTACCTCCATTATCAACAGAGAACATATCGTCAGCCGATTTAGCACTGCGGCCGGCAACTGCAAAGCGACTCTTAGCGGCCTTACCCTCTTCGCTATTGTCAAAATAGAATGTTGAGTTTTTGCCATCAATAGTCAAAACATCCGTCTGCTCGCCCTTGGCACTGCGTCCGGCAACTGCAAAGCGGCTCTTGGCTGCCTTTGAACTTGTCGGGTCGTCAACATAAACAGTGGTACCACCACCATCAATTGCCAAAACATCAGCACCTTTTGCGCTACGTCCGGCAACTGCAAAGCGGCTCTTGGCTGCTTTTGAGCTTGTCGGGTCGTCAACATAGAAAGTTGATCCTTCGCCGTCAATAGCAAGCAAAGCTGCATCAGCACCCTTGGCGCTGCGTCCTGCAACAGCAAAACGGCTCTTGGCTGCTTTACCTGCCGCTTCATCGTCAACATATACAACTGTTCCGTTTTCGTCGATTGCCATCAAAGTCTCTGACTCGCCTTTAGCTCCAACGCTTGCAACTGCAAAGCGGCTTTTGGCTGCTTTAGAACCGTCTTCGCCAACATAGAAGGTCGAGCCTTCGGTGTTAACAGCAAGAAGGTCGCCCTCACCAGCTTTAGAGCTGACACTTGCAACTGCAAAACGGCTCTTGGCTGCTTTAGAACCATCCTCATCAACATATACTATTGTTCCGTTGTCATCAACTGTCAGCAAATCAACTTCGCCTTTCGATGTGCTGCGACCGGCAACTGCAAAGCGGCTCTTGGCTGCTTTAGAACCGTCTTCGTCAAGGTTGACATATACTTTAACGCCATCCTCGAACACTGCAAACATAACCTCGCCCTTGCTGTTCTTAACTGCAAAAATAGGCTCGGTTGAGCTGACTGCAGGCTGGATTGAGGTTGGGGCTTTTGCTGCATACAAAGCGTATGGAGCCGGCTTAATCTGAACTGAACCCAACTCTACGAAATCAGAGCCACCGGCTGCGTCAACTTCAAGTTTCATCATCACATTGAGTGACTCCCATGGAACTGAGCTGAAACTACCGGAAACAACCGTACCTTCACCAACGTTGATGCTAATGTTACCATACTCGTTGGTTTTAACTTTCTGTGTTTCTTGATAATAAACATTACTATTTTCGCTCAAACTGATGCGCAAAGCTACATCCTTATTACTGATCACTTCGCCATTGTTGCGAATTACAGCCTGATAGGCAAATGAGTTTTGAGCCGCTACTTGCGCAACCGCTGCAAATAAAACTGCTCCTAGCAAAAAGATTCTTTTCATAGAATGTTATTTATAGTTTAATGATTTTCTCTGTTTTAATTAATATGTTGTCGGTTATAACTTTTACCAGATAGATGCCTTTGGTAAGGTCAGCCACATTGATACTTAATGCTTGTGCCGGGTCGAACTCTTCACTAACCACAACTGCGCCCGTGGTATTCATAATCTGAACGGTTACTTCGGTATCAATGTTCGACACTTTAACGTTCACAACATCATTCACCGGGTTAGGAAAGATTTGCACATCAGCAGCCAAACCGTCTTTTGCTTTATTATCCAAAATGCCGGTGCCATTAATGTCAAAAGCCTGCTGGAAACCGAGCACAAGCGTAAGCGCGCCCTGGTTGAGTGTGCCGCCTACAGGCTCGCCAATTGTAGAGCTTAATGAAAGTGTTCCTTTTTCGGCATAGCCGCCACCTGCCGAGACAATATCACTTTGTCTCATTTGTGCATTGGCAGTTATTGCTGCCATCAACAACACAGGTACGATTAAGATTTTTCTCATGTTTTTATTATTGAAAATGTTTAAACTTCTGTTTAGTATATAAATACTTCTTTCAGTTATAAATTGGCCGTAAATATATTGATGATTTTCGATTTTCACCAACTTTTAATTGAAAAATTTGAACAACAATAGGTTGAAATTTAAAATTTTGGTTTAGAGGGGATTGTTTAGAGTTTAGGAATACATATCACCCCTATCCTTTTCTCATTTGTTAGGCGAGAAATACTCTATCGCTTTGCGCAACAAACGGAACCGTAACGTCACATATAACAGCAAGGTATAGAACCAGATAACCATCATGTTTACCCAATAGGTTGAGAACGGAATGCCGAAAAGATTCTTGTATGGCGCGTAGAAATGCGCTTTTATGAACGGGTGCGTGGGCGACATGTAGATAGGGTCGCTCTTTTGATAGAGCTGCCCTTTGACTTCGATTATGCGGTCAAGCGAGTTGGTGTTGCGCACAAAAGCAGTCAGGCTCTCGTTGCTGTAGTCGCGTTTGCGCTTCAGGAATTTTTCCCGCTCCTCGTCGGTGCGCTGCATCGAGTTTATAAGAATATCCTTCTGCTCGTTGACGTAATTGTATTGCTTATAATAATAAGCTTTCAGTTTTGAGATAAACTCATCGGTATAAGCAAACAACTCCGGCGTCAACTTATTGATATACAACTGGTCTACCTTGTCAAAAGTGAAATACCCCATAGCATCGAGCGGTTTGCTAAGCTCGTTGCGGAGTATCATCAGCTCACGTTTGACGCTTATCTGACTGGTCGGAAGTGTGTAGTTGCGCTGGCAGAATGTGAGTTTGTTCTCAATGGTCTTAACCCAATAGTTCTTGCGGTAGTCGCAGTCGCTCAATATTTTATTGTACTCATAGAAATCCTTTTCGAACTCGTTTTCCTTGAACTGCTGAACAGCCAGCGCCTCGTAGGCCCAGCGGGCGGTTATTATTTCGCCGTAAACCGGAATCTCGTCGGGGGACGAAATGGTTGGATTCAGTTTGTCGAACGAAACAATTATACCACTTAATATAAGTTGCGGAATAACAAGGAACGGTATCAATATATATATGGTGACAACCGTATCGAAACTGTCGGAGACGTTAAGCCCAAGCATATTGGAGAAAAACCATGCGCTGAATAGGGCAAACCAATAATAGAAGAACATTCCTTTGACGCCCAGCACCAGATTGCCCACAGCCACAAACAGCAAAGCCTGAACGGCCGAAATGACAAACAGAATGACAACTTTAGACATCAAGTAGCTTGAGCGGCTCAGATTAAGGAATTGCTCACGCTTTTGTATTTTACGGTCTTTGACAATCTCCTCGGCGCTCACCGACAATCCGACAAATATGGCAACTATCACTGCCATAAATATATACACCGGAATGTTAGGATTGTTATAGAACGAGTATGTCCGGCTCGACGCGGTAAAGTATCTGATTATGAACGACAGCAGGAACGCCAAAATGGGCGACTCCAATATGTTTATAAACATATACTGGCGGTTGCTGATTTTCGAAAGCACATCGCGCTCCACAAACACTTTGAACTGTTTGAACTTACCCGGTATTCTTGACACGTTTTCAGGCAGAGCCTCATGCTTCATTTCAACCGACGGGCGGCTCTTTCGCGACTCGGTGAAATGCTTGAACCAATCGGCCGGCGACAAACGGCGGACAGGTGTCAGGTTACCATACTCGTCAAGCATCTGCGACTCAACTATGTTGAAAATCTGCTCCGGGTTGACATTGCCGCAAGTGTGGCACTCGCTGTCGTTCCAGTTGGCCTGATGCACCTTTGTCTTGAAATAGATTATGGAGTCGACCGGATTACCTTCATAAATAAGGTATCCGCCTTTGTCGAGGATATAGAGGCTGTCGAACATCTTGAAAATGTCGGACGAAGGCTGGTGAATGACAACAAAAACAAGTTTCCCCCTCAGCGTCAGCTCTTTAAGTATGTCCATAATGTTCTCTGAGTCGCGCGACGACAAGCCCGAAGTCGGCTCGTCAAGGAACAGAATGGCTGGTTCGCGAATCAGCTCCAGTGCTATGTTTAGGCGTTTGCGTTGTCCGCCGCTTATCTTCTTGTTAAGCGGACTGCCCACAACCATATCTTTTATATCGAAAAGTCCCAGACTCTTTAGCACTCTCAGTACTTTATGGTTTATCTGAAAATCGTTCAAATCGTCGAAACAGAGTCGCGCGTTATACAGAAGATTCTGATAAACAGTAAGTTCCTCAATCAGCAAATCGTCTTGCGACACGTAGCCAATCAAACCCTCGACCTTCTCTTTCTCGGCATAAATATCGATACCGTTGATAGTTACAGTGCCGCTTGTGGGGCGAGTGCTGCCGTTGAGCACATTGAGCAGTGTTGTTTTTCCCGAGCCGCTGGCGCCCATTATGCCCACCAGGCTGCCAGACTCCTGCACAAGGTTTATCGGGTTCAAACCCTTAACGCCGCCCTTGAAGTAATGCTCAACATCTTTAACGACAAATTGTATTTTGTTGCCAATATCATCGGCGAAAAAGTAACTTACTATGTCTGAGTAATATATGGGCTTCATCTTGGCATCGCGCAACGAGGCGCCAAGGTTCAGCACATACACATTACCAGGCGTCACTATCTGGCCGTTCAAGTATAACTCGTTGGTACCGAATTTGCGAATCAGATACATATTCGACGGCTCGAAATAGAGCACCCACAGCTTGTCGTCGAAAGTCTCGTGGTAAAAATGCCTAATGTCAGGTATCGGTGACGATTTTTGTCCGTCGATGAGCAGGAAACGCGGCGAAACGGGAATGTTGCCGTCTTCGGCCATTACAAAATCGCGCAGCAGCGTGTAGCTCTCGTTTGAGAAGAAGAAACTTTCCGACACTGTCTGCACAAACTCGTACTCTTGCTCAGTACGTTCGTTGCCGGCTTTCACAAACTCAAGCAGCCTGATTACGACAAGCATTTTCTGTCTTATATCAAGCTCCTCGTTTATCTGAGTGCATATTTTCAGGACTTTTACCGAGTTGAGCGCAAGATTTTTCTCTTTGTGCGATTTGTCGGACTGCTTGCGTTGGAAATGCACATAAAAGCCGTCGAACAAATCGAGATACTCCCCTACTGCATTTTCGTTAAGTTGTTGATAGAGAAAGTTCTCAATAATCTGCCTGCCGCTTTTATTGTTGGCTCGCGGACCGACAATAATAGCGAACAACTGCATCAACGCTCTTAAGACTTTCTCTCTCATTGGCTTGACTATTGTTTAAACCCTATCAGCAACACCGCAATGCCGGAGGTGATATTTTTTGAGTCGATTTCAGCCTCGATAATGCAATCCATGGTATTCTCGAACTTGAAATCCCAAGTTGGTGTGTTTTCGAAATCGCGGTTTGTAAAAAGCAAGTTGCGGTCCTGGTCGTAAACTGAGAAAGCCAAATCGCCGGCATCCTCGCCAACATAACCAACAAGCCGGTATGTTGTCCCGCCGTAGAAAGTCGCATAAAACTCGGCTATGTCGCCATCGTTAAGAAGCACCGTATAGTACTGACCATCAGACACAAAAGGCTTAGTTATCTCCTTTTTGCACTTCTGTATCAGTGCATCCATCTGAGCTTCAGTTGTCATTGGCAGCAATGCTATCAACGCCAACACAGCAATTAGTTTAAATCTTTTCATAGCTCAACAGAATTATTTGACCAAGAATGTTCTGATATTTTTAATCTTCTTTGCAATACTCTGCAAATCAGCATCTTTAACAACCACTTTCGAAACCGATTTGATTACAGTAACCTTGTTTTCGGCATCGATTTCGGGCACTTTGTAAGTATAGCTTTGCTCAACACCTTCAAAATCGTTAGTTAAATCCATCAAAGAGTCGAGCAATTCTTTTATCTCCTGATTGCCAGAATAATACGGAGTCAAAATCTTCACCAGATTGTCGAGCGGCTGCTTGCTTTCGCCAACGTGCTGTATAAGCTCCTGGTTCTTTGTGTCAACAGCCAATTGAGTCAGAATATACATAGCTTCAACCCAACCGCCAGCCAATATCAACGCTCCCTCCTTCTGACGGTGGCTCTCTTTCAAATAGATATCAATATCGCGGTAAGTATTTGTCATTATGTACAATAGCGAGTCGTTGTTATCGATATTCTTCTCGACACGGCTTACCAATTCGCTATTGAAAGTGGCAAGCAAATCGAGGTCGTTGGCAAGGACTTTAGCCACAGAAAAGACGTTCATAACCAACGGCATCTGCTCGTAAATGTTCAGATAAGCCAAATCGGCGCCATAGACACCAAGATTGACACATTTCTGGAATTGCGATGTGTATTTGCTGTTGTTGCCAACCGGGTTCATCAAACTCTCATTGAATTTGACATCAGCATTTTTCACCATCATTGTCAGCTGGTAAGGCGACGGAAGGCTGAAAAGCGTGTTCCCGAATTTTATTGTCTGACTGACTGTATCAACCGATACCGCTAACGAAGACTCGACCGATGACAATGTCTGTTTCGACCGATTGTTCTGGCACGCACCTACAACAACAGCCAACACTGCCATCAAGAAAACTGATTTTATAGTCTTTTCCATAATAAATGTATTACTCAATGCAATTAACAAAAAAATAGTGAACGCTAAAACAATAAAAGCAATAAAATTTTCGACGCTGGGACAAAGCTTGAGATTAACACTTTACCGAAAAAAAACAGCCCGCATCAAACAATGCGAGCTGCTGTATGTTTTTGATTTCTAATATCAATCAGCTGAATTGAAATTGCTTATCATCTCTTTGTACTCGGCATTGTTCATGTCGCGAATCATATATTTTTCAGGATTCACTTTTCCCGAAGCCGTTATAACCTCGTAATGCAGATGAGGACCAGTTGACAAACCAGTGTTTCCAACCTTGCCAATAACTGTTCCTCGGCTTATAGTGTCGCCTTTGTGAACTGCAATCTTGCTTAAGTGCGCATAGCGTGTCTTGTAGCCATATCCATGGTCGACAACCACCTGATAGCCGTAACCGCTGTTTGTTTTCGCAGTTGAGATAACCACGCCGTTACCGCTTGCATACACCGGACTGCCCTCGCGAGCCGCCAAATCGACACCATCGTGAAGTATTTTAGTGCGCTTTATAGGATGAATGCGGTAGCCGAAATCAGATGACAGATGATAGGTCTGCGGCTGCAGCGGCAGAATTGCCGGCACACATAACAAACTGTCGCAAGTGTGACGCACATTGTGAAGCACCGCCGCATACGACTGACTCTGCATATTCAGTTTCTTGGTAAGAATGTCAACCTTCCTATTATAATTGATGAACAAGTCGCTATTGAAATAACCTTCGAGATACTCATATTTATTGGTACCACCGAAACTTGCCATACGCTTGTCGGCGGACAATGGCTGCATTTGCGAAATGACCCGGTAGCAACTGTCGTCATGGCTTTGAACCTCCGACAGAAAATCCTCAATATCAGCAAAACGCTCATCCAAATGCCGAATGTCAGCTATATATTTTTCGCCTTGTTTCTGAAGTTTTATCGTCTGAACGGAAGGAATGACATTAAAATATGTCAACAGCCACGCTGTGGTACCTATTGTCAATGCCGTCAAGACATAATTGCGACACCTCTTGCAATAGTACGCAAACGTATGTTTTTCAAGAACATAAGTAAGCTTTTCGTTGTCAAATATGTATTTTTCCTTCATGTTTCTTGTCGAAAACGGCGTAAATCTATATATTTTTTCATAAAAAAACTGCTTTTCGTCATATTTTTTCGAAAAAACTGCATTTTTTGGGTTCAAGCACGACGTTTTGATTTTCACGTTTTCAAACGTTCTACGTTTTAGGTTCGACGGATTTCTTCCGAACGAATTTTAGCCATTTTGTCATTAAAAACACGCTCTTGTATGCCAAAATGACAACACCTCAAAATCACAATTCCAACTTAAATCATTTATTATCAACCACTTTTAGATTTAACAAAACTTCCATCCTATCCGTTGGCTTGCATTTTGAAGAATCAATGGTCAGAAAAATCAAAAAAAAATAACGCTATGAACACGAATAATTTTACAATCAAGGTGCAGGAAGTGTTGGAAAAGGCTTTCAACATTGCACAAGGCGAGAGCAATCAGGCGGTTGAGACCGGCCATTTGCTCAAAGCTCTGCTGACTGAAGAGCAAAGCATCAGCCGATATATATTGCAGAAACACAATGTGTCGGAAAATGCCCTTGTTCCGATTGTCGACAGCATTATTAAATCGTATGCGAAGGTGTCTGGCGGCGACCTTTACCTGTCGTCGAACCTGAACGCCTTGCTGAACAACGCACAACAAGCGGCCACCAAAAACGGCGACCAGTTTGTGTCGGTTGAACACGTATGGGTGGCATTTTTCAGCATCAACGACCAAATAACCAAACTATTGCAAGACCAAGGCTTGAGCCGCAAGTCGGTTGAGAATTGCATCAAGGAAATCACCAAAGGCGAGAAAGTTACAAGCCAGTCGGCTGAAGAGAGTTATATGGCGCTGTCGAAATACGCCATCAACTTGAACGAACAAGCCGCTGCCGGAAAACTAGACCCCGTGATTGGCCGCGATGACGAAATCCGCCGTATCTTGCAGATTTTGAGCCGAAGAACGAAGAACAATCCTATTCTGATTGGTGAGCCTGGCACTGGCAAAACAGCCATTGCCGAAGGCATTGCCCATCGTATTGTCAAGAACGATGTGCCGGAAAACCTGAAAACCAAAAAGTTATACTCGCTCGATATGGGTGCTTTGGTTGCCGGTGCAAAATACAAAGGCGAGTTCGAAGAAAGGCTGAAAAGCGTTGTTAACGAAGTGATTAAATCGGATGGCGAGATAATCTTGTTCATTGATGAGATTCACACATTGGTTGGTGCCGGAAAGAGCGAAGGCGCAATGGATGCGGCCAACATTCTGAAACCAGCGCTTGCCCGTGGCGACCTGCGCGTGATTGGCGCAACCACACTCGACGAGTATCAGAAATATTTTGAGAAAGACAAGGCTCTGGAACGCCGTTTCCAAATTGTAATGGTTGATGAGCCCGACATAAACAGCTCAATATCAATACTTCGTGGTTTGAAAGAACGGTACGAGATGCACCACAAAGTGCAGATTCTGGACGACGCCATAATCGCTGCCGTCGAGTTGTCGAACCGGTACATCACCGACCGTTTCCTTCCCGACAAGGCCATCGACCTGATTGACGAGGCCGCATCGAAATTAAGGTTGGAAATGAATTCGGTACCTGAAGACATCGACGAACTGCAACGCGACATTATGCAGTTGGAAATTGAACGTGAGGCTATCAAACGTGAGGGCAACACGGCCAAAACCAACTCAATCAGCGAGGAACTGAATGCGAAGAATGCCGAGTTGACCGAGAAAATGGCCAAATGGAAATCAGAAAAGGCTATTCTTGACGACATCCAAAACAAAAAGAAACAGATTGAAGACTTGAAATATCAAGCCACGCAGGCCGAACGCAGCGGCGACTACGGCAAGGTTGCCGAAATCCGCTACGGACGAATCAAAGAGTGCGAGGCGGCCATCGAGAAGCAAAAAGCGCAACTCGAAGGCTCTGACACAATGATTCGCGAGGTGGTGACACCTGAAGACATTGCCGAGGTGGTGTCGAAATGGACACACATTCCGGTTACGAAAATGCTTCAGACCGAACGTGACAAGCTCATCAATCTTGAAGACGAGCTGCACAAGCGCGTTGTGGGGCAAGACCGTGCCATTGAGGCCATTGCCAACGCTGTGCGCCGCAGCCGTGCAGGACTGCAGGACGCCAACAAACCTATTGGCTCGTTCATCTTTTTGGGCACCACTGGTGTGGGCAAGACAGAACTGGCAAAGGCTCTGGCCGGATTCCTGTTCAACGACGAGAATCAAATGACACGTATCGATATGTCGGAATATCAGGAACGGCACTCAGTGTCGAGACTGATTGGCGCGCCACCGGGATACGTTGGCTACGACGAAGGCGGACAACTTACTGAAGCCGTCAGGCGGAAACCATACTCGGTTGTGTTGCTCGACGAGATTGAGAAGGCACACCC
>JAFZWI010000062.1 GCA_017617355.1 Salinivirgaceae bacterium
ACCGACACTACCGACAAAGGAACGTTTACTGCTCCCAGTTTGTAGCAGTTGGCAAATGCGCTGCCACCAATATATTTCACCGTATTCGGAATACGAACCGACTCCAAATTATCGCTTTCAAAGAAAGACATATAGCCGATGCTTGTCACTCCCTCTGGAATGGTAACATGGCTGCTGTTGCCAATGTAGGCTGTGATTTTTGTCATATTGGCATCGTAATAGATGAAATCGTCATCAAGAATACCGTTGAGCGTAAGAGCTCCCCATGGTGCATCGGTTGAATTTCCGTAGTAATCAACATTTTTCACATAAGAGAAGGCGCTTTCGCCTATTTGAGCATTACGTGGCACTACCACAGTTGCCAGTTTGTGGCAGCCGTAGAATGCCTTGTTTCCAATGGTTTCAACCGAGTTGCTTATCTCCAGCTCTCTTATGTTGTGACAGTTGGCAAACGCGCCCTGCCCAATGCTTGTAACCGTGTTGCCAACGATTACCGACTGTATGGTTTGGCAGTTAGAGAATGCGAAGCTGCCGATGCTTGTAATCGGATAGTCTGTTCCATCGATAGTTACGGTTGCCGGAATTCTCACTTTGGTGATATTAGCGTCTTTGCGGTAGCCGGCTACAGTGGCCTCGCTGCCGTTAATTTTGTATATCACGCCATTGATAATCTCTTGATTATTGTTTTGTTGGTTGTTTTTCAGCTTCAAATCTTCTTCGGGGACTTTGGTTCCGGTAAACGCATCTTTGCCAATAAATTTAACCGATTCGGGAAGGTCAATTGAAGTAAGGCTGATACAATGGTAGAACGCATAGTTGCCTATGCTATCAACCGAATTTCCAAGTGTTACCGATTTCAAGTTTTGGCAATCATTGAACGCATTTTCTCCAATAGTTTTTACCGATTCGGGGATGACAATCGATGTCAAACTTTCGCATCTTTCAAATGCATTCTCTCCTATGCTTTCAACCGAATTACCGAGGGTTACTGACGCCAAGCTGGAGCAATTTTGGAACGCACGGTTTGGAATGCTTGTAATTGAATTTGGAATGGTGATTTCTTTCAGTAGCCAACCAAAACAAAAAGCCCCTTCTCCAATGCTTTCAACTGATTCGGGGATGACGATTGATTCCAAGCCGCACTTACTGAACGCCCCGCTTCCAATGCTTGTTACTGAAGATGGAATATCTATTGTCAATTCCCCACACTCACTGAACGCATGGTCGCCGATGCGGGTAACCGAATATGTTTTATTGCCTAACGATATCGATTCTGGTATAACCACATCGCCAGAATATGAGTTGCCGTAATCTTTAAAATAGCGTGTAACCTCAACCTCTTTGTCATTCAGCACATTGTATCCTATGTCATTGCGTACTATGTATGACAATCCCGTGCAGCCGGCAAAGGCATTGTCGCCAATGGTTTTAACGGTGTTAGGAATGTGAACTCTTGTCAGTTTATCGAGGCCGGAAAACACACCGTCGGCAATGGTTTCAACACCATACGGGATATAAATCTCCGCAGGATACTGTTCGCCAAAATACACTTCTAAAAGCTCTTTGCCGTCGTCCGACAAGCGATAATTCATATTCCAGCTTTTCGCTCCCCACGGCTTGCCTTCGAGGTCTTTTAAAAGAACAATGTTGTTGACATCGAGGAATGCATCATTGCCAACGCTTTCAACCGATTTTGGAATGGTTACTGTTGACATATTGACGCAATTGGCGAACGCCCGCCCACCAATGGTTTTGACTGAATTTGGAATGATGACTGACTCTAATGAATAATAGCCTGTAAATGCGCCGTCGCCAATTCCCGTTACTGGATACTCCTTACCATCAACCGTTATTTTTTCCGGAATTGTCACCGAATTTGGCCAGTCAATATAGCCGGTTACGGTGGCCATGCCGATAGAAATACTGTATTTCAAAGTGCCATCGTTGTACTCAGAGGTTGATGATTCAATATATTTTGTGCCCCAAAACGCATCACGTCCGACGCTTGTCTTAAACGGGTTATATTCGACATTAGCAAGGTTGCTGCAATAGAAAAACGCACCATCGCCGATGGTTTCAACAGATTCCGGAATTGTAACTGATGCCAAGCTGCTGCAATTGTAGAACGCAGAATTGCCAATGGTTTTAACAGTCTCGGGTATTTCTATTGATGTAAGTCCGGTGCAACTGAAGAACACGTCATCTGCAATTATCTTGCAACTACCGTTTATCGTGTATGAGGCGATGTCATTTGATTTAACTTGCATAAGTGCATAATACGGGTTGTCGCCATTAGGCAAATAATAAGCATCGTCATCCTCAGTAAAACTAAAACCACATCCGAAAAACGCATCAGAACCAATGTGGTTAACCGATTCTGGAATGACCACGGATGCCAGGTTTCGGCAATTAAAGAATGCTGCTCTGCCAATGCTTACGACAGAATTAGGAATGGTGACAGAAGTCAATTTTCCGCAACCATAAAACGCATAGTCTTCGATTTCTGTAACAGTATTTGGGATGGAAAACTCTCCTTCTATTCCTCCTGGGTAACATTTCAATAATGAAAGGCTTTTATTGTATAGGACACCATTGCTTGAAGCAAATTCGGTATTTCCTTCAGAAACAACTATTTCTGTTAAAGAAAGATTGTAATCAAAAACGCCAACGCCGACAGATTTAATCGATTCGGGTATTGTTACCGATATCAAACCTGTGCCTCTGAACGCATGGGCATCAATTCCCGTTACTGTATTTGGAATAGTAACTGATGTCAATTCACTACACCCATTGTATGCACACCAGCCTATGCGTGTAACAGAATACGTTGTTCCATTATAACTAACTGTTTCTGGAATAATCAGATTACCTGTGGGTCTTGGATATTCGTTGTAGTAATAAGGATAAGTTCCTTGGTTACCAGGATATGTTGTTTCTACTTCATTTGTTCCGATAATATGGTAATATATAGTTTGTCCGTTTTCGCTTTCAGCAGAGAAATCGAAACCATCCGCCCAAGCCTGTGAGGCGAGCAAAGAGACAAAAAGAAAGGCAAATATGCGTTTCATCGCTATTTAGTTTTAATTGATAATCATGTTATGTATGATTTAAGCATACAACCACAAGTCAAAAGTAATAAACGTTTGAAACAAAAACCGAAAAATTATTTTGCAACCGATTGCAACAATTGTTGCAAAATTGTTGTATGTTTGCCTGTCAAACATACTAAAAATGGAAAAGAGCGAGATAACCATCTACGACATTGCAAAAGAACTAGGCATTTCGGCATCGACAGTGAGCCGCGCGCTGAACAACAACGCCAGCGTGAGCCTGAAAACACGGCAGGAAGTGGCCGACTGCGCTGAACGGCTCGGCTACCGCAACAACCCGTTTGCGGCCAATCTGCGCAAAGGTTCAACCAACACCATTGGTGTGATTGTGCATAGGCTGGACAGTCTTTTCATATCGTCGTTTTTGAGCGGTGCCGAAAAAGCCGCTGCATCAAGAGGATACCAACTGATTATTGTTCAGTCGTTTGAAGACTCAAACAAAGAGATTGCCAATGCCAAGACAATGCTTGAGAAGCGTGTTGACGGCCTACTGGTGGCCGTGGCCAAAAACAGCGACTCGGTGGCGCACTTCAAGCCATTCAACAACTTCGGTATTCCGCTCGTCTTTTTCGACCGCATCATCCCGAACTTAGACTGCGCAAGTTTCTCAATCGACAACTACTTGGCAGCCTGCAAGGTAGCCAATCACTTGGCCGAGCAGGGTTGCCGCAACATTGTGCACGCCACAATCGAGTCAACATCAATGGTCTATCGCGAGCGTGAGCGCGGATTCAACGAGACACTCGACAGACTCAACATCCGCCACCGCACAGTGATGATGCCAAACATAGATTTCGACGCGGGCAAAGAGCTGGCCAACCAACTGAAAGCCAACGGACAAATGCCCGACGGAGCGTTCTTCAGCAACGATATGTCGGCCACTGGATTCATTGCCGGGCTTCAGGAAATGGGCCTTAATGTGCCTGACGATGTGGCGGTTGTGGGTTTCAACAACGATATCACAAGCCGCATTGTCAAACCTAACCTGACAACCATCAACTACCCTGCCAACGAACTCGGAACAATGGCCACAAACCATATTATTGACCACTTGCAAGGCATTAACAATCTGTATGTTACCAATCAAGTGGTACTGAAATCGGATTTGATTGTGAGGGAATCGTCAGAAAGGCATAAGGCATAAGACAAAAGGCAAAAGTGATAACGTAAACATTTTCAACTTGTTAAACCAAACACTAAACTTTAAAAATATGAATATCAAAACCTTATCAACGATTGCATGCATGACCGGGCTGATGACTTTGGCATCGTGTGCTGACAACAACAAGCAGAATACGACTGTCGGTAGCGATGGCCATCTGTTGTGGTTCAATTCGCTGCAGATGGAAGCACCCGCACAATTCGGCGCAACAACAATGCAAATTGCCGAAGAGAACATCAGTAAATACTGGAAATCGAGCTCCAAAGTAGCTCTGACGCTGAACGCTACAGCCAACGACGAACTTGGCAAGGAAGGCTTCGAACTCAATTTTGCTGACGGGAATATCACGGCATCAGCCAACACTGAAATAGGTTTGCTGTATGCATCGTATGAACTTCTGCGTATGCAAGAATCCGGAAATGAACCGAAAAATGGAGAGAAAATAGTCAGTGTTCCTGCTTTCGAGCGCCGCATTCTGAACCACTGGGACAACCTTGACGGCACCGTTGAGCGCGGATATGCAGGTCATTCAATCTGGATTTGGGAGACCATCAACACCGCCAACATCGCCGCCAACAACAGCATCTATGCCGAATATGCCCGCGCCAACGCATCGGTGGGCATCAACGGCACGGTGCTCAATAACGTAAACGCTAATGCAGATATTCTTACTCGTGAATATCTACTGAAAGTGAAGACTTTAGCCGACATCTTCCGTCCCTACGGACTGAAGGTGTATCTGTCGCTGAACTTTGCCGCGCCAAAGCACTTGGCCGGTCTTGAAACATCGGACCCTCTTGATAAAGAGGTCGTTGCGTGGTGGAATGCAAAAGTTGACGAGATTTACAACCTGATTCCCGATTTTGGCGGTTTTCTGGTGAAAGCCAACTCTGAAGGACAATCGGGTCCGCAAGACTATGGCCGCACCCACGCCGACGGCGCCAATATGATTGCCGACGCATTGAAGCCCCACGGAGGAATTGTGATGTGGCGCGCCTTCGTCTATGACGCCAAAAGCCCCGACCGCGCCAAACAAGCCGTTGAAGAGTTTATGCCGCTCGACGGACAGTTCCGTGACAACGTGCTGATTCAGATTAAGAATGGCCCTGTCGATTTCCAACCACGAGAGCCGTTCAGCCCGCTCTTCGGTCAGTTTGAGAAGACGCAGGCAATGGTTGAGGTGCAGATTACGCAAGAATATCTGGGACACGCCAACCATCTTGTCTTTCTTCATCCTATGTGGAAAGAGTGCTTGGATTCAGACACTTACGAGCGTGGAGAGGGTTCGACCGTTGGTGCCATTACCGAAGGCAAAATCATACCATATAAATACACTGCCATTGCGGGCGTGAGCAACGTTGGCAACGACCGCAACTGGTGCGGACATCATTTCGCGCAAGCCAACTGGTACGCATTCGGCCGAATGGCTTGGAATCCAGAACTGACATCGGAGCAGATTGCCGATGAGTGGTTGCGTCAGACTTTCACAACTGACAATCAGTTTGTTGAGCCTATCAGAAAAATGATGCTGGCATCGCACGAAGCTTGTGTGAACTACGAAATGCCGCTCGGCCTGCACCATACATTCAAAGGCCCCGACCACTACGGACCGGGCCCGTGGGACCGTTCTATCCGCCCCGACTGGGAGCCTGCCTACTATCACAAGGCTGCCGCCGATGGCTTGGGCTTCGACCGCACAATGAATGGCTCGGGCGCTGTGGCACAATATCACGAGCCGTTGAAATCGATGTACAACGACGTGACAACCTGTCCTGAGAACCTTATTCTGTGGTTCCACCACCTACCGTGGGACTACAAGATGAAGAGCGGACACACCTTGTGGGACGAACTCTGCCTGACTTTCCAATCAGGAATGGACGATACCAAATCGTTCGTGACAACTTGGAACTCAGTTGAGCAATACGTTGACGCAATGCGCTTTGCCGATGTTAAAGCCAAACTGGAGCGTCAGGCTAAAGATGCCATCTGGTGGCGCGACGCGACAATCCAATATTTCCAACAATTCTCGGGAAAAGAACTGCCCGACGGCTGTCAGCCCTTCCAACAGAAACTCGACAACCTGATGAAATACCGCATCGGCATCACAAACTACGAGAATCCGAAGATTGAAACTCTGCCGGAGTACAAATTGGACAACGCTCAATAGATGTTAAATTTTGAAATAAGTAAAGACAAAAGTCAAAGGGCATAAGGCAAAAACGAATTGTCCGATGTCCGAAGTCAGATGTCTGAAGTCATTAAAAAATAAATAAACAATTCATTTTAAATCAAAGTATTATGGACAACAACACTCAAATGTACAGCATTGAAGGCAAAGTTGCCATCATCACAGGCGCAGGTGGCGTTCTGGGTGGCAGCGTGGCCAAAAGTTTTATGCGCGCCGGCGCAAAAGTGGTGGCTCTCGACATCCGTCAGGAGCAACTCGATAAACGTATCGAGGAACTGAACGCCATTGGCAACGGCGAAGCAATGGGCTTGATTTGCAACGTTTTGGACATCGATTCGATTAAGGCGATGGCTAACAAGGTGGTTGAGAAATGGGGCCGCATCGACATCCTTATCAACATTGCAGGCGGCAATATGCCTGGCGCCACTCTCCGCCCCGACCAACCTATCTTCGATATGAAAATTGAGGATTGGAACAAGGTTACCAACCTGAATATGAACGGAACTGTTTACCCGTCGATTGTGATTGGCGAGATTATGGCAAAACAGAAAAAAGGCGCAATGGTGAACATTTCGTCAATGGCCGCTCTTCAGTCAATGACCAACGTGCCAGGCTACTCTGCAGCAAAGGCCGCTGTGACCAACTTCACACAATGGATGGCAATGGAGATGGCGCTGAAATACGGCGACGGCATTCGCGTGAACTCTGTGGCACCAGGTTTCTTCATCGGCGACCAAAACCGAGCTGTGCTTTTGAACCCCGACGGCTCGCTCACCGAACGCAGCCACAAAGTGCTGGCCAACACCCCGATGCGCCGCTTTGGCGACATCAACGAGTTGAACGGCGCCATCCAATTCCTGTGCTCTGACGCCGCATCGTTCATCACTGGCGCAAACTTGCCGATTGACGGTGGTTTCAGCACGTTTAGCGGTGTATAATTTTAGTTGTCAGACATTTAGAACTGTAACAATATGCTTGAGAAAACGTGGCGCTGGTTCGGGTTCAACGACCCAATCACGCTCGACAATTTGGTACAAATGGGTGTTGAAGGCGTTGTGACGGCCTTGCACCACCTTCCCATCGGCGTTGTATGGGAGAAAGACGAGATTCTGAAAGTTAAGAACGCCATCGAGGCCAAAGGGCTGCGGTGGAGCGTGGTTGAGAGCCTGCCCGTGAGCGAGGCCATCAAAACCTGCTCGGCCGACCGCGACCTGCACATCGAGAACTACAAGAAATCGCTGCGCAACCTTGGCGAGTGCGGCATCGACACCGTCTGCTACAACTTTATGCCCGTGCTCGACTGGACGCGCACATCGCTCACCTACAAGCACCCTGGCGGCGGCGAGGGCCTTTACTTCGACTACACAACGTTTGTGGCTTGGGACTGCTACATCTTGAACCGCCCCAACGCCGAAAACGAGTATCCTGCCGACGTGGTGGCAAAGGCGAAGGAGCTTGTCAAGACGTTCAGCAAGGAGAAATGCGAGGAGTTGACCTACATCATCATTGTGCTGACGCAGGGCTTTGTGAACGGCGTGATTGACGGCTCGGTGAAAGACCCGAAAGCGCTGTTCCTGAAATACATATCGACATATAAAGATATCAACAAAGAGACTTTGCGCGCCAATATGAAACGCTTCTTGGACGACGTGATTCCGACCTGCGAGGAGTACAATGTGAACCTGTGCGTTCACCCCGACGACCCGCCGTATCCTGTGCTGGGAATGCCGCGAATCATCGGCTGTATGGACGACCTGGAGTGGCTGCGCAAGGCCAATCCGAGTCTGCGCAACGGCATAACCTACTGCACTGGCTCGCTCTCGGGCCGCCCCGACAACGACCTTGTGGCCATTGCCGAACGCTTTGCCGACGCCATCCACTTTGTGCATCTGCGTAATACTCAACATCTTGACGACTTCAGTTTCTACGAGTCGGGCCACCTGAAAGGCAGCTTGGATATGCCTGGCATAGTGGAGGCTCTGCTCAAAGAACAGCAACGCCGCATCAAGGCTGGCCGCAAGGACATCCGTATGCCCTTCCGCCCCGACCACGGCATCCGCATTCTGAACGACCTCGACGCCGACAAGAACATCTACAACGCTGGCTACCCACTCTGCGGCCGTATGCGCGGCCTTGCCGAGATTTCGGGCCTTATGGCTGGAATTGAGTATGAGTTGACGAAGAAATAAAGTAGTAAATGTTTGTGTTTTAATGGGTTGAGGCGTGCTGCGGCACGCCTCAATTCGTTTTTATCGGTACGCCTTCAACACTTTTTGCGCGTCTTCTTTCATTTGTTTAGCAAGCCATTGAGGTTCTACGACAACAATGTCCGCCCCCATTGCGCGCAATTCTTGAATAAAATCAGCCGTCGGCACAATGGTGTATTCAAACACGCCTTCGTCTATTTCGTGTTGAGAATGGTGCAATGGCAGCGAGCGTAAATAATTGCTGCGGAACTCATTTGCTTTTATAACAACCTGCTCTATCGGTTTGTCTTCCGGCATAGCACCAACATAACGGCGGAAATATTCATTGGCATCGAAATCATCTGGAAGATTGAAATGCCGTTTTGTTTTTTGGGCATCCTGCATACGGTCGAGAGCAAACAGCCGCATATTCCCATTGTCGACTCGTTTTGAGAGCAAATACCAACGCTGCCCATAATAGCGCAAGCAATACGGCTTCACATCAAATGTATAGGCACGTTGCATAGTGAAGCCTTGATAAGTGATTTGCAATATGAGATTATCGCTCAAAGCCTCAACTATTTTTTGCAAGTATTGGTTTGATTGTGAAGGTACATCCTCAAGCACTATGCGTGACTTTATCCGCTTACTTTCATGAAGCAAATTGCTTATTGAAAACAATTGCAGCATATAACGGAGTGCCGAATTATCCATATCATCCCGGTTCTCAATGTAATACACGTTCCCGTCTTTCTTGCTGCATACAATATCAACCTCAAAAATGTCCCGAATAGCATCTAACATACGGCAAAACGTTCGGCGCGGAATCTCTTTTTCTCCGTTGTAGTTCAAATAAGATTTCTCCCATTCATAGTCGATTTGCTCCCGGGTCAGCGAAATATATCTGTTGAGCAAATCAACCAGCCATAGGTATCGTCGAAAAGTGGCTGTGGGTGTCATTTCCAGTAACGGTCTTCAAGATATTTTAACAATTTGGCATATTTCTCGTCGCCTTTGAGAGGAGAAAGGAACTCTTGAGGGTCGATTTCGATAAGTTTAGATTTATCTACAATTGTTTTTCTAAAGGCGGTT
This sequence comes from Salinivirgaceae bacterium, assembly GCA_017617355.1. Lineage (GTDB taxonomy): Bacteria > Bacteroidota > Bacteroidia > Bacteroidales > SZUA-534 > RUG13583. The sequence continues at coordinate 9,739 of JAFZWI010000062.1, forward strand.
ATATCTTTCTTAATTTCAACATTATCATTTGGTCGGACAATGATGTGGACAAAGTCATCCGCTTCCAAGGCTTTTTTCTTGTACCCAAACCTACATAAAGGATGCTTGGCAATGATTTGTTCCATCAACAACTCTTGTCGGGCGAATTCATAGAGAGGGTCCCACTCATAATCCAAAATCCACTGCTCCAAATTAGACGATTCCATGTTGGCAAGATTCACATAGCGCTTAACACTATTAGGAAATGCACGATTATCTTTCGTCTTTTCGTATGCTTCTGTATATTTCCATTCAATAGGTATAAGTACTTTTTTATCGTCATTATCTACAGCGTAAACTAATGCGTCTACTGAAGTACATTTTTCCCCTCGTTTTTCTCCACTTTCATTTAGCAAATTATGATTGTCGCATGTGAATTCGAATGTGATATAAGAATTAAAACGATGAACCTTGCCTTCCTTTATTTCAACATTGTTGTCTATTGGTGAAGGCAATACATCTTTAACCCTGGGGCATAAGGCTTTTATAATAGCCAACACAGCATTCTTATCACGGTGTATTGAAAACAAATGATTGAGACAATGGTTTTGTGAAGAGAGCAAATGTCCTGTTGGAAAATAGCGGTCTTCATTTTGGCGCCACCAAACAATATCATTTTGTTCAAAATAAACTAAAGCGTTCTCTCGAATGCCATTATACAAATTGCAAAGGCTATCTTGATGCTGAAGAATCCAAGGATAAGTCTCCCATTTCTTTTCCTTTTTATTCCACCAAAGGCCATCACCTTTGGCATTGTCAAAAATTGCAGAATGCTGTAGAAGAGACCATTGTTTGTCCGTTTGACTTTTCTGAAATAGTGTTTGCTTTTTCATAACTTAATATTTTTATGATTATACCTTGTATCTATAATAAAGTTTCCCTCGTTAATAATAGTTAAGATTTCATCTTTCTTTTGTTCAATCAACGGGTGAAGTTTATCAGTTAAAAAGATACCATTAATTTGAGAGCATGTCTTATCTTGATACAATTTATACAACTTGTCAAAAGAGCGATACTTTGAATCACTTGGAATTATTATATTATGCTTCATTATATCTGACATCACATTCACATAAAACATCAATTCTGATATTATACCCACCTTCTTATTTGTGGAAAGTTTTAGTTCAAAAATGTTTAATTCATTACCCTTGATACTCCATATATCCAAGAAACTATTAGGTGTGATAGAATACTGTTTCTTAACCTCTTTATTAAACAAATGAACCGGTAATTGGTGGTCCATAACATCATATTTTGCTCTCTCCGATAGACAATAATTCCTTTCCAATTGCGCCTCCCCATGTTCGGCATTGTCTTGAGCCTTTCTTTTCGGTACATTAACCACAATGCTATTATTTACTTTAAATTTAGCAATTTCATCACCGAAGTCTCTTGTCTCTGCCCAAGGAAATACATCTGTGAATTTAATAAGCCGATAGAGGAAACGGTTATAATGTACGTCACCAACTGGGAAAACTTTGTCTTTGCTATCAACAATTACTTTTTTAATGGTTGGAAACCACGCTTTCAAACATATTGCCCAACCTTCAAAAGCCGCATCATCGGTCTGCATATTTGAGGTTAACCCTATCGAAGACATATTGACATGTAAAACGTCACCTTCAATTGAGAAAGCCATATTTTTAGGCAACTTGAAATTGCCCTTAGTACTTTTTAACACATTTAAAATATCCGTTTTTTCCATATCACCAAGATTTTAAAATACAACATATTCAAATAAAAAGTCAATCATTTAGCATTCTTATTGCCTTCTCAGCTTGTGGGTCCAGAAGTCCGTATGCAGGATTCACTTGTACAAAGTATGGTTGCAGAGTGGATGGCATTGGCGTGTCGTCGAGAATGACATAATTGAACAAATCGCTGTTTTTGCTTTGCAACCAATGCTCAATCTCCATACTGCGCGGAGTGGCCATATCATTGCCTTCATAGCCGTTCTCAAGCCATTCCAAACCGTGTTCCAAAATAAACTCATCAACAGCGTGCAACGATGTGATGTCGATAATCTTTCCGTGCAGGCCGTGCTGCTTCCAAATTTCCTGCAACTTTCCGATTCCCAAATACCGCCACGACGACGTTACCACAATCTTTGCTCCCGTTTCATCAACAATATGGTTCAACCGCTTAATTGCCGCAGGGTCGAATGCCAGCGTGTCGCTGAAAAGTTTGCCATCTGATTCAGCCGTTTGTTTTTCCGTACAGGATGTATGAACCTTATATTCAGCATTGTTCAACACTCCGTCGAAATCAAGGAATATGATTTTTGTTTTCCCATTTTTAGCAATCGATTCTTCAATCGAAGTTCTGTAATCATCGTTATTTGTCATTTTCTCGTATAAATTTCCATAAACACCATCGAACAATTCTTGAATCTTGTTTTTGTTTTTGCGCACAAGCAATAGATTTTCAAGATTTTCTCTATGAATATCCGCCTTTTCCGGCAGCGAAGCCGCATCCTCACACACAGAATGCTGTAGATACTTTTCGGCAATTGATTTTACCCTATCGCAGAACGTTGACAATTCAGCCTCGTCATTACCGAAATAGATGTGCAGCGCGTCTGTCGGCATTTTTTTGAATGTTCCCGTTCCGTCAGTTGTGCTGAACATTTCCATAAGCGTACCTGACACTGTTTCCGACTCTTCGTTCATATGGAGCGCCACTGCCTGCGAAAGCATTTCGGTAATGGTACCCTCAACATCCTTTTCCGTCACTCTGTTGCCTGCCTTTTCTAAATAAAGTGCCAGTTTAGGCATTTCATAATAGACTGTGATTTTACCTTTCATTGTAGTATCATTTAAAATTCGCTACAATAATAGGCCTACATTGTGCCACTATGCGACGCAATGTAACAATTAATGAAAAATTTTTATTCGGGCACAACCATTTTTCGTATTCGCAAATTAAAACGACCGCCTCCCAAAATCGGGAAGCGGCCGTTTTCTATTTCAAATCCGTGTTGTCAACGCGGGCAACTACAACTGAATCGTCCACATTACGAACGAGTAAGGCTCAATTTTTTCGGTGAATTTTGCCTTAATGCTTACATCCTCTTTCAGTGGCATAACCGGCTGACGGTCGTAGGTGTTCTCGTCGTTGGGATTGCCTGCGAGGGTGGTTTTCACGGCGCCAGCGTTAACTTTGAAGCGGCTTAAGTCGATAGTGGCCTGGGCAGCCGAACCGCCTGCGTTGCAGACTTTTACAAAGAGTTTCTTCGTCTTGCTGTCGTAGATTACCGATTGGCCAAGCAAGTTGCTGTTGCTGTTGAACTTAACGCAATCGCCATAGTAGTAATCGCCGCTCGACTGGCCGAAAATCTGCTGAACATAGTAGCTGCAAGTCAGATACGGACGGTGGTTGTCGAAATAAATCAAATCGGGATTCCAGTTGGTGGCGCCTTTGCGGGCGAAAAGCGGTGCGTATGAGGTCATCACAACAACATCGGCATTGCGCTCAACGTGAAGAAGATACAAACCTTCGGCAAGAGCGTCAATCAGTTTTTTGTCCTTGGCGGCATACTCGCCAAGATAAACTTTGGTCTTGCGGTTGCGCGGATAGTTGTCGTACTGGCGGGCGGTGAGGAAGTAGTCGCGCTGCTCGTAGTAGTGCTCATCAATGATTGGCAGACCGATTTCCTCAGCAAATTTCCAGCCGTTCTCGTAATCTGGATTGCCAGCGTGCGAACCTGGTCCAGCCGTTCCAACAATCACAATATCAGGATATTTCGCCTTAATCTTGTCGTACATATATTTAAAACGCTCCTTAAATTCGGGCGAGATTTTCTCCTCGTTGCCAATTCCCAAATATTTGAGGTTGAACGGTGCGGGGTGTCCTGCATCGGCACGAACCTTGCCCCACTTGGTGCTGGCGTCGCCGTTAGCCCACTCAATCAGGTCGAGAGCGTCTTGTGTCCACTCGTCCATATCCTCCATCGGGCAAGCGTCTTGGGCTTGCGTCGGCCACATACTCCAGCCGCCGTTGGTGCCCTGGCAGCTCACACCGCACGGCAGAATCGGAACTGGCTGCATTCCAAGGTCTTCGCAGAATTGGAAATACTCAAAATATCCAACCGACATCGATTGGTGGTAACCCCAAGTGTTTTTCAGGCCTTTGCGCTGCTCTTTCGGGCCAACGGTGTTCTTCCAGCGATAGGTATCCCAGAAGCCGTCGCCACCGCCGTGGACAACGCATCCGCCCGGGAAGCGCATAAATTTCGGATTGAGGTCGGCCAGTGCCTGCGCCAAATCTTTGCGCATCCCGTGACCTTTGTAAGTGTCTTGCGGATAGAGCGATACCATATCAATATCGATATCGCCAACCGTGAGCGAGAGGATTTGCAGACTTGCGCTGTCGCAGGCTTGCTTTGCGGTCAGGGTGCACTCGTATTTCTTCCAGTCTTTGCCCGAAACCTTGAATGTGGTGTCCATCAAAGCCGTTGTCTGGCTGCGCCATCCGCGACCTTGCTGCACAACAGCCACACGCACATCTTTGTCAACGCCGTCGGGATTGCGGAAGAAGACCGAAAAATCGTATTTGGCATTAGCCGAAACCTTAATGCCGTCGAAGCCGTCGTTCTGAAGGCCTGCGCCAGTCCAGCCATTGAAATCGCTGTAGTGGCCCACGCGCTCAACGTGCAAGCGCATATAGTTGGGGTTGTTCTCGTTCAGCGGGTCAATTTGGCGAGCCTCAAGGTAGCCGAGCGAGTGTCCCGGGCGGATAGCCTTCCAAGCGGTGCCAGGGCCCCATCCGTCGCGCTCCGACACGTTGTATTCAAACGAGCCGTTCTGCACCAATTCGGCGCAAATGCCGCCGTCGGCCGACGAGCTAATATCTTCGAAGAAAATGCCAATCAGCTCATTGCTGATTTTTTTGCCACCCGCCGGTTGAGCCATCAGCCCCACTGCCGAGCAAGCCAGAATTGTCAGTGAAAAGAGTTTTTTAACCATTGTAAATTAGTTATTTAGTGATTATTAAAATTAAAGGTGCAATTTACATTTATTTTGTTGAGTTGGGCAATGCCCATACGATTTTCGGGAAAAATGTTGCATACAACCAATTTTGCCTAAATAAAAAAAGGCCGCCAAAGCGACCTTTCTTTTTATGAATTTCAATTGTTTACAGTTTGTAGATGAAGCCGACAGTAACAAATCCTGATGTCAAAACGGTGTTGGAATTGCCAAAGAAGCTGAAACTTTTTTCAACAACCTTATTGTTCGAGTTATCAGCTTCTTTGGTTGTTTCCGATGATGCAGACAAACCGAAGAAGTTAAGACTAGCTTCCAAATCAAAATGGTCAGACAAAGTGTATGACATCATCGGGTAAACGTTTAGCGCAATTGTGGTGGTCTTGTCGCCATCATCCTTCTCTGTTTTACCACCTATTACAACACTACTCTTAGGAATCTCCTGTCCAAACGACAATTCGCCAACAGCCTTCAACGAAAATTTACCGAATGTTGCGAAGCTGTAGCGTGCAAACGGAGCAAGCGCCCACGTTGTTGTTTTCATCCAATTGTCTTTATCATCCTCCTTGTCGGCAAAAGATTTCTTAGTGCCCATAGTCAACATTGCGCCAACTTCAAAAGCATCGCCCAATTGAAAACCAACTTTAGGTGAAAAAGAAAAACTCGACGATACCGGTTTGCTTTTAGTTTCATCTCCTCCTTTAGGCTTAATAACTGTTGTAGTACTATTCGAATTGTAACCTACGCTACCACCGAACCATAATTGCGCATTAGCGCTTCCAATAAAGGCCATCAAAGCCAATGACAATAAAATTTTTTTCATAATTGTAAAGTTTTAAGAATTATAAAATCATTCAAAGGTAATAATATTCACAAAAATAAAAACGCAAATCTACATTCACAAATTGTTAATTATTCCATTCCGATAATTGCCGATAAATGATACATTTGCGCTGAAAATGTGAAATATAATTTTAAAACGTAACATAATGAAAAAGAGTCCATTACAGATTGCAAGGGCCGCCTATCAGCCAAAATTGCCGGCTGCCCTTAAAGGTAATGTCGTGCTGAACGAAGGTGCTGCAACTCAATCGGTTGCCGACCAAGCCGACATCAAAAAACTTTTCCCGAACACCTACGGTATGCCGACAATCCAATTTGTTGCCGGCGAGGCCAAGAAGTATGACGCTGTGAATGTGGGCGTTATCTTGTCGGGTGGACAGGCTCCCGGCGGACACAATGTCATTTCGGGCTTGTTCGACGGCTTGAAGAAGATGAACCCAAACAGCAAGCTCTACGGCTTCCTTGGCGGTCCTTCGGGCTTGGTTGACCACAAATATGTTGAGCTCACTGCCGACATCATTGACGAGTACCGCAACACTGGCGGTTTCGACATCATTGGCTCAGGCCGTACCAAACTTGAGGAAGTTGAGCAGTTCGACAAGGGTATTGAAATCTGCAACAAACTCGGCATCAAGGCCATTGTAATCATCGG